>JAZNQJ010000177.1:0-9344 GCA_045590115.1 Alistipes sp.
ACCGCAATTATTTGTGGGAGATTAGAGAGATTAGGGACTACACTATCGCTAAACTCCTTAAACTCACTAAATTCCCTAAACCATCTTTGTTGTCAGAAAGGCTGGTCAAAATTGAACCGGATGGGGACATACTTAAGGTATTTCCCCATTCGGGGCAATGAGCCAGACGACGCAGATGACCCTTTATCACAACACAGAAATTAGTCCATCTTGAGGACGGCTAAGAACGCCGACTGTGGCACCTGCACCGAGCCAATCTGTCGCATGCGCTTCTTACCTGCCTTCTGCTTCTCGAGCAGCTTACGCTTACGTGAGATATCACCACCGTAACACTTTGCTGTAACATCCTTACGCACAGCCTTAACAGTCTCTCGGGCGATAATCTTAGCACCGATAGCCGCCTGGATAGCGATATCGAACTGCTGGCGTGGTATCAGCTCCTTGAGCTTCTCGCACATCTTACGACCAAAGTCGTAGGCATGATCGGCATAGATGAGCGATGATAGCGCATCCACAGCCTCGCCATTGAGCAGAATATCGAGCTTTGCGAGCTTACTTATCTGGTAGCCCGTACGATGGTAGTCGAACGAGGCATAGCCCTTAGAGATGCTCTTGAGCTTGTCGTAGAAGTCGAAGACAATCTCCGATAGCGGCATCTCGAAGTTTACCTCAACACGATCCTGCGTGATGAAGGTCTGGTTCTTCATCACACCACGCTTGTCGATACATAGCTTGAGTACGTTGCCGAGGAAGTCCGCCTTGGTGATTATCTGTGCAAGGATATATGGCTCCTCAATCTTTGCCACCTTAGTAATCTCGGGGAGTCCCGAAGGGTTATGCACCTCAAGCTCCTCGCCCAAGGTTGTGGTGATGTGGTACGACACGTTAGGCACTGTGGTGATAACGTCCATGTCGAACTCACGATATAGGCGCTCCTGAATAATCTCCATATGCAACAAGCCGAGGAAGCCGCAACGGAAGCCAAAGCCGAGGGCCAACGAACTCTCAGGCTCAAACGTGAGCGATGCGTCGTTGAGCTTAAGCTTCTCGAGCGAGGCACGCAAGTCCTCATATTGGTCGGCCTCAACGGGGTAAACACCCGCAAAGACCATAGGCTTAACATCCTCAAAGCCTGAGATAGCCTCAGTACATGGGTTGCTTACGGCGGTGATTGTATCGCCCACCTTTACGTCTGTGGAGTTCTTGATACCCGAGCAGATGTATCCCACATCACCAGCCTTAATCTCGCCACGCTCCACCATCTTGAGCTTGAGTACGCCAATCTCATCAGCATCGTACTCGCTACCTGTGTTGAAGAACTTCACGTGGTCGCCTTTGCGCATCGTGCCGTTGAACACACGGAAGTAGGCAATAACACCTCTAAATGGGTTGAACACCGAGTCAAAGATAAGTGCCTGGAGTGGAGCATTCTCATCGCCCTTAGGGGCTGGTATGCGCTCGATGATAGCCTCAAGCACCTCCTCAACACCCTGGCCTGTCTTTCCTGAGGCGAGCAAGATTTCATCCTCACGACAGCCAATAAGGTCGACAATCTGATCCTTAACCTCATCGATCATCGCCGACTCGCAGTCAATCTTATTTAGTACGGGGATGATTTCAAGATCCTGACCAAGAGCAAGATATAGATTAGAGATTGTCTGTGCCTGAATACCCTGTGTAGAATCAACCACGAGTAGCGCACCCTCGCATGAGGCGATAGCACGAGACACTTCGTATGAGAAGTCAACGTGTCCTGGGGTATCAATAAGGTTGAGTGTATATGTCTGACCATCACGCGCCTTATACTCCATCTGAATGGCGTGGCTCTTGATGGTGATACCCTTCTCACGCTCAAGATCCATGTCGTCGAGTACCTGAGCCTGCATCTCACGTTGGTTCAAGGTATTTGTCTTCTCAAGAAGGCGGTCGGCAAGGGTACTCTTACCATGGTCGATGTGTGCAATAATACAAAAATTGCGAATATTCTTCATCTCGTATCTTTAACTCTAAAATATCACTAACTATAAATTAGGGTACAAAGATACTAATATTTTCGGAATTTTGAAAATATTGCACCAAATATACAATGTAAAAATAGGATTTGCCCCTTACATTAGGGCTCGTTACTCCTTAGGCTCCTCCTCAGAGATTATCTGCTCAAGAGTTACGCCATCCGCTGTACTCTCAGCACCCTGGTCAGCAGCCTTCGCCTCCTCAGGTTTGAGCCATAGGTATATCTTTGACTCGGTGCCATCACGAAGTCGGCCGATATTCTTGCGATGGGTCCATATGAGCAACACCGCAACCACCCATGAGAAGATGATGAAAGGCACACTCTGGAATGGCGCAGCAGGATCGTAAGTCATTGTGGCAAAAATCATTACAAGCAGCGGATAACAGCAACCAGCAACCATTGATGCCAACGACACGTAGTGCCATACGGCAAACACCAAGCACCACACGCCGAAACACATAAGCAGGATTGGAGGGTAGATTGCCGTACCTGCGCCGAGTAGTGTTGCTACACCCTTGCCACCCCGGAAGCCAGCGAAGATTGGAAAGATGTGTCCAAGCACTACGGCAACCGTAGCGATAATACGCATATTGATGAGCCATGCCTCGTTTACCGAATCATCGTAACGCAGTAAGGCTGTGAGCATTACACCGCCAAAGCCCTTGAAATAGTCGATCACAAACACAGGCAGGGCTGCTCGCTTGCCAAGCACACGAAGCATATTGGTTGTACCGGCATTCTTCGAGCCATGCTCACGAATATCTATGCCATAATATTTCTTACCAATCCACACAGCGCTGGGTATCGAACCGAGCAAATATGCGATTACAAGGATTGTGAATGCACAGTAGTATGTCAAGACTCCCCATGTCTCCATAATATAGTCTATTTAGTTGATTATAAATATGTTGCCAAAATGGCGACAACACATCGTAAATACAAAGATAGCAATAATTTTCAAATAACCAAAAAATCACACTCATACAACTCTCATAAAGAGCATATAACGACACAATGTGATAAAAAAATCGCCAATGCTTTTGTTAATTGCAAAAATTAACGTATCTTTGGTAGTTAATTTATGAATAAACTACAGATTTTGCATATTTATGAAACTTAAACTCAACCTTTCACAGATGGCAGTATCTGCCAAAGAGTCTGTTACGGACATCCATTGGTGGTCTTCAATGGGGCAAATCGTATTCGGCTGTTTCATGGTGGCCGTAGCCTTCGTAGTATTCATCAACCCCTACAACTTAGTGCCTGGTGGCATCTACGGCTTGGCACTCGTACTTCACAACCTGTTCCCATCAATCCAGGTGGGTACCTTTGGTTATATGTTTGACGTACCACTAATCCTCACAGCCTTAGTTCTCTTTGGTGGCACGTTTGGCGGACGCACAATCTTCGCATCGTTCCTAACCCCAGGTATCATGAACATCCTCGACTACCTAGTATACCCCAACCAGGCAGCTATCGAGGCTCTTGACCCAGCGTTGCTGCTCGGTGGTCAGATTGACCTCTCGGAGCATCTTATGCTTGCTGCAATCATCGGCGGTTGCTTCAGTGGTGTGGGTGTAGGTATAGTGATTCGCAACAATGCCGCAACAGGAGGTACCGACATCACAGGTATGCTACTTCACCGCTTTGCCAAGATGAAGTTCGCAAACGGTGTATTGCTCTCGGATGCTATCATCGTACTTAGTGGTTTAGTGGTTATCGGCTTTGGTATCGGTATTGATGGCCCAGGCGCAGGCGTTATGCTCTCGCTCTACTCGGCAGTGTGTATCTTTGTGAATGCTAAGGTTTTGGGCTACACAATCGACGGTGCTTCACGTGACAAGCTACTATATATCATCTGCGACGACCACTCAGACAAGATGCGTGAGTACATCCTCCACGAGCTTAATCGTGGCGGTACTTACATCAAGGCTAAGGGTATGTACACAGGTACTGACAAGGAGATGATATTCCTGGTAGTAAACCGCAAGGAGGTGCGCAACGTGCAGCACAAGATTAAGGAGTTCGACCCTAAGGCCTTTGTGGTTGTTACCGACGCATACGACACCTTTGGCGAGGGCTTCAAGCCATTCCCCGAGGAGAACGGAATGCCTACAGAGTAAATTTAGCTTATAGACTATGAATATACCTATTAATAATTTGCGCCCACTCACCGGTAGCGGGCGCAAGCTATATATCGAGACCTACGGATGTCAGATGAACGTGGGTGACTCGGAGATTGTGGTATCCATAATGCAGGAGGAGGGATATCGCTACACCGAGAGCCTCGAGGAGGCCGATATAGTGCTTATCAACACCTGCTCGATACGTGATAATGCCGAGCAGCGTATATGGGGACGACTCAGCGAGATGCGCCGCCAGCGAAAGCAGAAGCCCTCGCTCATCATTGGCATCATCGGCTGTATGGCCGAGCGCCTTAAGGATGAGCTTACCAAGGGTGGCACAGGCGTAGATATCGTTGCTGGCCCCGATGCCTATCGTGATCTACCACGCTTGGTGCGTGAGGTGGAGGGCGGTGCTACAGGTGTCAACGTGGAGCTATCCAAGGATGAGACATATGCCGAGATTGCCCCCGTACGCCTTGATAAAAATGGCGTGAGCGCCTTCATCGCCATCATGCGTGGATGTAACAACTACTGCTCATACTGCGTAGTACCCTACACACGAGGTATCGAGCGTAGTCGTGATGCCGAGACCATCATCTCGGAGGCACGCACACTCTTTGAGAATGGCTATCGTGAGGTGACACTTCTCGGACAGAACGTGAACTCATACCGCACAGGCGAGGTAGACTTCCCCGAGCTACTGAAGCGTGTGGCAGAGATATCTCCGCTGCTTCGTGTACGCTTTGCCACATCACACCCCAAGGATATCAGCGACAAGCTGCTCGAGACCATGGCCTCGATGCCTAATATCTGCAAGGCTATACACCTCCCAGCACAGTCTGGCTCTACGGAGATGCTCAAGCGCATGAACCGTAAGTATACTCGTGAGTGGTACTTGGAGCGTGTCGAAGCGATACGCCGCTACATGCCCGACTGTGCCATCACCACCGACCTTATTGCCGGTTTTGCCCACGAGACCGAGGAGGAGCATCAAGCTACCCTATCGCTTATGCGTGAGGTGGGCTACGACTTCGCCTATATGTTCAAGTACTCGGAGCGTCCAGGCACATTTGCCCAGCGTAACCTTGGCGACGACATCCCCGAGGATGTCAAGACCCGCCGTCTAACCGAGATTATCGACCTGCAGAACGAGCTATCTGCTGAGAGCAACCGTCGTGACGTAGGCAAGGAGTTTGAGATATTGGTGGAGTGCAGCTCTAAGCGTAGCGATGAGCAGCTCTCTGGCCGCACATCGCAGAATAAGATGGTGGTCTTCGATCGTGGCAACCATCGTGTTGGCGACTACGTCAAGGTGCGCATCACAGGATGTTCATCAGCCACCCTCTTCGGCGAGGAGATTTAGGCTCGTGGCTACGGCCGACACATTCAGGCAGACAGTATGCTGCCAACAACAAAGGGGGTGACTAAAAAGTTAATTAGCCACCTCCGTTTTTTTGTCATGAGGTTGAAGAAAAAGATGTAGTTTTAGGCATGCGAAGCCCGAAAAAGCGGAGTTTACTAAGCGTAAATGAGCATTTTGAGGGCGAGCATAACGACAAAATACACTTTTTATTCAGCCTCTTTTAGTTGCTAATCGTTGGTTGTGTCGAAATATCTGCCAGCTATTCAGCAGGTTTTGCCATACTATATAGGCAGTAGGGGCTATTGAAGCTATAGGGTCAAGGAAGTTAAGCGAGAGCCATATAGCAAATATCGTATTCTTCTGACCTACCGACTGTGTGGTAGCCACCACATCGCCCGTATGGCGACCCAACAACCTGCCAGCACCAAACTGTGCAAGGCATAGTATCAAGGCGACAACGCCAAGCTCCACCTCTACAAAAGGGGTTGCATCGGCATTAATGATAAATAGCGTGGTGCGTCCCATGACCAAGATAAGCGATATGAGCCATAGGTAGAACGACACTATAGAGTGCGAAGCAAACCACTCGGCAACCTTAGGCAGTAGCCAGCGACACATCTGCGCAACGACAAATGGTGCAATAAGTGTTGGGGCTACACGACCGATAATCTCAGCAAAGGTACAGCTGCCGTTACCAAACACATGGAGCATGGGAGGTATAAGCAGTGCTGTAACGAGGTTGCACACAAGGCTATATGTTACCATCGTGGTGACATTTGCGCCAAGCATATTGCCAATCACCACCGCAGCCATGGCTATAGGTGCAAGAACGCATATCATAGCACCCTGAGCCACCGTTTCGCCAAGTAGCGGGAGTGTGATATAGTATATCAGCGTAGCACCCACAAACTGTATAAGCAGCATCCACAGGTGTACCCAGCTAAGGCGCATCTTGCGCACATCAATCTTACAAAACGTAACGAACAACATCGCCGCAATGAGTATCGGTGTGAGCAGATTATGGCTGGCAGCCTCCACCGTAGCCAAGGGTCGGCAGAGCAATGCTCCCACAACCATAGCTAAGGGCATGAGCGCTGTCTGCAGGTTATGTCGTGATAGTGGCATGGTTACTTTATTAGAAATGATAGTATCTGGCTCATCATATGGTCACGCTCGGCCTTAGATACGATGGTCTCGAAAGGAAATCCCGCAACGAAAGTACGATACTTGCCAGCATATGCCGAGGCGGCAGGCTGGTTTGTCGAGCGGTAGCGCATGGCGACGGATGCTCCTGAGGCTGCATGCACAATCTCGGGCGACTCCACACGATAGATTGTGTCGTTAAGCTCGGTGTTAAACGTAACATTAAACGGCGTACGCATAAAGCTTAGCGACAGGCTCTTAACATCGCCACGTCGTGATGCCATATTACCGCCATATGAGGCATGAAGAACACCTTGGGCAAACTTGCGTCCCGACTCCGAAGCACTTTTAGACTCCCAGAGGTCGCTTAGCAGATAGCTTCCTGTAACCATTATCGAGCCACCTTTAGCCGCATAGTTGGTAAGTTGTGTCTGCATAGCCTTAGGCATAGCCTCAAAGCGACATTCGCCCTTACCCACGCCTACGGCAGTAGTACGCTGCTTGCCTAAGATAAGGTCTACAGCATCGTAATCGCCAAGTGCCACATCACCACTCTCTACAGCAAGGTGCGATGATGATGAGAAGGAGTAGCCCGTAGCCACTATTGAGGCACCATGCACCGCCACGAAGTCAAACGTATTGCCTGCGATAACCTCCGCCTCGTAGTCGTTATATGACTGTCCGAGGGCATTGTTGTCATCCTGTGACTGATAGAGCGCCCTGCGGAAGTTAGTCTGCTCGCCGATGAACGATATATCCTCAATATAGGCCACGCCACTATCGTAGTTATTGTAGAAGCCCGCCTCATCCTCATCCTTATAGCTTACGGGGGCTGATACCCTATCAAAGCCATTAACGACAAGCACCTGCTTGCGTGACTTGCCTACGGCAGCTGCCAAGGTCTCAGAATCGAAGCTCTCGCCACCAGCATTGACCGCCGTAACACGATAGCTATATATCTTGCCCGACTCCTGCTCTACGGTGGTCGTTGTGCCATCAACCCTACGGCCAGCATCAAAGCCTCCATCGCCAATGCGTGTGTATAATATGTAGTAGTCGGGCTTGGCTGTAGGCTCGAGTCTATCCTCGGTAGGCTTCCAGCTCAGCGTAGCCTTGTTACCCTTGAGTTGTACGGCAAAGCTGTTTACGGGCAATGGCTGCACCACATACTCAGCATTATATTGGCTCGATAGATAGCGCAGCACACCCTTATATATCGCACGACTAACATCGAAGCGGAACTGTGGATCGAGGCCATAGCGCATATCCGAGAAGTTTTGGTGAGAGAGCAACTCAAGCAGCATCGTAGGACACCATGGCAGGCGTGCCTCGTAGTATGACTTATCCCACATACCACGACGCACCCAACGATTATCGTACTTGAGGCGTAGGTCGCCAACAATCTGCGTCATTACGATATCCGTAAGGTCACGTGAGCGTAGGCGTGAGATGTCATCCTCAAACTCCTTATTGTTGTCACGTGTGCAGTAGATACCCAACGTACCTATCACATAGTCGTTATTACGCACACCAGCATCCGAGTGGAAGGCTAAGGCCAGGTCAAGAGGGATGTTTTTGCCCTTCAGTGCGCCGAGACGCTCCGATCCACCCATAAGAGCATTTACCCAGCGGGCGCGTGACATATAGTCATCCTTATAGTCATCCACGTCACCCTTAGGGGCATATACGTCGGTGGGGAATCCCGACCATTGCAACCAATAGCGTGACCCCTCGGTAAATCGTGGGTAGCCACTAACCTCCGAGCTATACTCTCGGTGGGCGCTACGCTTCGATGAGTGTACCTCACGAGCGATGTTACCCATGCCTCCACCAATCTTTACAGCATCGGCAGTCACCACACCTGAGCTTTGCGAGTAGTTGTCAAGAGTTACCAGCGGCACACTCTCGCCCGCTGTGAAGTAGAACTCTCCGAGGCATACCCACATGCCACCGCCCATCTTCTGGTTTACCAAGAACTGCTGGTCGCCACCCGAGGCATGGACAGTATATCGTGCATCGGTTACCGAACGTTTATGCGTGAAGTACGACACGTAGAGGCTATATACTCCCGAGCGAGGTATTGCACCACTCCATGTTGCTGTACAGCGTTTATCCTCCTTAGTGGATGTCGAGGCCATACGTGACGAGCCATCCGCAAAGGGGTTATGCCCCGAGGGGTAGCTCTCACGAAGATGGGCAAAGCCACCTCCCGCACGACTCCACTCGCCACTCTCGGAGTAGGTGGTAGAGTCTATGCCCTTGTCGTTATCTATGATCAGCTCCTCACGACGCATACTGCGCTCACGAGGGAGTAGTACCGTAGCACCAGCCCTCTCAAGCATTGGCACAAGGTGGGGAACAACATAGCTCTGGGTGTATAGATCCTCAACAGTCTCCCAAAGTCTGGCACGCTGCCAGCTCCACTCGCCGGTGTTGTTGTTAAAGTATCGGCCATGACTCTGCCACAGGGCAATATGACGATTTAAGAGACCTTTATCGGGCTGAGACTTACGGCTGCTACGTGTGATGAGCGGACGTGAGGAGGTGTTGGTAAACGAGCCACCATCACGACTATCGGTATAATACTGCGGAATGAGCTTATCTATGAGTCTACCATCCGAGTATAGTTTCAGTTCATAATCCTCAAACCCCTCAGGTAGCTTCTTACGTACAGCATCGTACAGACGCTCCACACTCT
>JAZNQJ010000178.1:0-20647 GCA_045590115.1 Alistipes sp.
AGGGCGATGTGTAGCCCCGTAGGCACCATAGCGCGCTCTAACGGAGCAAGGGTTATAGGCTCAGTGATGTTGGCTTTAAGATCCATACCTGCAGACTGCTCCGTAGCATAAAATGGTGTCTCGTAGCTCGTGTGGTTGACTATCTTTACCTTCATAATCGATACTTGCTAAAAGGATTTGTTTTCCACAAATTTACAAATAATTTCCGAAATAGCAACATCATTAGTACTGCACGAGTATAAGCTAAGGCCGACTAAAAGTGATTTTAGTCGGCCTTAGGCTACGTGTCCGATAGGTATTACATACACTGCGTGATATCCCATACAAAGGCACGTGAGCCCTGCTGCTCGGTAAGTGAGTCTATCTCACGCAGAGCGTCGAGAAGCACAGGAATCTTCTCATCCTCCACGACTGCCAACACCGATGTGTTCATCGAAGGCCATGCGTGGGTGCCATAGTGAGGCTCGCCGTTGTACGTGCCACGACCCTCGGTGAGCGCCCAGCGGGTGAAGCCACGCACGCCATGCTCATCAAGCATATGGTTGATACGGTCGGTAAGTGCCTGATTATATGTTATAAATAAAGCTTTCATAAGTTTAAAATTAACTATTCGACAGATTACTTATTGCTTGCCTCGAGCTTCTTACGGCGGATGAACTCCTCAACCTCCTTCTGGCGTGCTGCCTTACGTGCAGCCTTACGCTCCTTGCGACCCTCCATCATGGCGTATAGCGCAGGCACGATAAAGAGTGTTAGGAAGGTAGATACCAGCAGACCACCTACTACCGAGATACCCATAGGCTGCCATGTCTCTGAACCCTCACCGATACCCATTGCCATAGGCACCATACCGAGGATTGTTGTGAGCGAGGTCATAAGCACAGGGCGTAGACGGCTCTTACCACCAGCGATAACAGCATCGGCAACGTTTGAACCACGCTCAACCAACAGGTTCATGTAGTCAACCATCACGATACCGTTCTTGGTAACGATACCAACCAGCATGATAGCACCGATAAGCGCAATGAGCGATAGTGGTGTAGATGTCATCCATAGTGCGATGAACACACCCGACATAGCGAATGGGATGGTAAACATGATGATGAATGGGTAGGCCAACGACTCAAACTGAGTAGCCATCACGATATATACCAGGATGACGATAAGGATGAGCAGCATACCGATATCACTAAATGCCTCGCCCTGATCCTCGATTGAACCACCAAGCTCAAGGTCAAGACCCGCAGGCACCTCGTAGTCAGCCAACATAGCATTAACCTCAGCAACAGCCTCACCAAGAGCCACACCGGCACCTACAGAACCCGATACGGTAACTACACGCTGACGGTTCTCACGCTCAATCTCTGGAGATGAGAAGTCCTCATAAATGGTAGCCACCTCCTTGAGCTTGATAGCTCGGCCCTGAGGCGTGTAGAGTGTGATGTTCTCAACATCCTCGATAGACTCACGATACTTCTCAGCATAGCGTACTACGATGTCGTACTCATCGCCATCCTCACGATACTTTGAACACTCGTAGCCATATATACGGTTACGGATAAACTGTGCTACAGTAGCTGCGTTAAGGCCATAGTACGATAGCTTATCACGGTCGAACTGCACGTTGAACTCAGGCTGAAGGTCCTCACGTGAGAGCTGTGCATCACGCATGGTGCTTAGCTGCGACATCTTAGTCTGAAGCTCCTTAGCTGTAGCCATAGCATTGTCCATGTTGTGACCAAAGACCTTGATCTCAACGGTACTTGAACCACCGCCGCCAGGACCACCGCCACCACCAGGTGTTACGGTGAACTCACGAATCTCTGGTATTGCTGCAAGCTCACGACGTAGACCATCGGCAATCTCAAAGATTGTAGGACGCTCCATATCCGAGAGACGTGGCATACGCACATTGTAGTTGATGATGTGCGAGCCTGTGGTCTGCATCGCTGCAAAGGCGTTGTTCGATGAGTTAGCACCGGCAGAGGTTGATACCATATATATATATGGGTACTTCTCGGCGATAATCTGGTCAATCTGACGTGCCACCTTTACGGTGTGATCCACATGGGTGTTCTGCTCCACCTTTATCGACATCGTAATACGTGCATTATCTGTAGGTGGGAAGAACTCAGTAGGTACCTGCTGTAGAAGCATCAATGATCCTATGAAGAAGAGCAAAAGCAGTGCAACGGTACTCTTCCTCCAGCGTACCACGAAGCGTAGTGCGCTCTCATAAACTCTATCGAGCCACTGCAGGAATTTATCAATTGGCTTGTATATGATGCCGATACCCTTATATGTATGCTCGCCACCCTCAATCTTAAGCATATATGCCGAGAGCATAGGTGTAAGCGTGATAGCGGCAGTGGTAGATACACACACAACGATGGTAACAATCCAACCCAACTCCTTGAACATCACACCGGCCATACCAGGAATCATTGTCAATGGCATAAACACAGCTACAACAACCAACGTAGTGGCGATAACTGACAACCACACCTCGTTGGTAGCATAGATAGCCGCCTCCTTAGGATTAGAGCCTCGCTCGATATGTGTTGTAATGTTTTCCAATACCACGATAGCATCATCCACAACCATACCGATAGCGATAGAGAGTGCTGATAGCGAGATGATGTTAAGTGTTGAGCCTGTGGCAAATAGGTAGATAAATGCACATATCAACGAGATAGGAATCGTTAGACAGATGATAAACGTAGCACGCCAACGACCCAAGAATATCATCACCACAAGGATAACGAAGATAAAGGCGTACATGATGGTCTCGAACAACGAGTTGATAGCATCCTTAATCTCGCGTGACGACTCAAAAATGGTCTCAACCTTGCAGTCGGGTGGCAGTGTAGGGATGATATCCTCAAGACGCTTCTGCACCTCCTCGATAATCTCTACGGTGTTGGCACCTGTCTGCTTCTGAATCATGATACGCACACCACGACGACCGTTGATACGCTCATCCATGGTTGCCTCCTCAAGGGTATCTATAATCTCGGCAACGTCACGAAGCATTACGGTGCGGCCACCAGCATTTGATACTACGATGTCGAGTAGCTCACGGCTATCGTCGAACTCAAGGTCGGTCTTAAGGTTAAAGGTCTGAGTACCAAGGTCGAGGCTACCTGCGGGGATATTGATATTCTCTGAGGCAATAATCTGACCGAGTGACTCTACTGTAAGTCCGTAGGCCTCAAGCTTGTTGGGGTCTACGTTGACCTGTACCTCACGCTCACGCGCACCGATAACGGCAACCGAACCGATACCATTAACTCGGTTAAGCTCGTTTACCATCTTGTCATCGAGAATCTTGGCAAGCGCTGCGTAGCTCTCATCAGCCGTAACCGAGAGCATCATGATAGGCATCATCGAAGATGAGAACTTCATGACCGTAGGATACTCCACCTCCTCTGGGAGGAGTGACTGTGTGCGGCTCACAACGTCACGAACGTCGTTGGCCGCCTCCGTCAGGTCGCATCCATACTCAAACTCGAGGGTTACCATTGATACGTTGTCCGAAGACTTTGAGGTGATCTTGTCAAGGTTATCTACCGAGTTGAGCTGATCCTCAAGTATTCGGGTGATGTTGGTCTCGATATCTTCGGCATTACCACCGGGATACATCGTGATAACACTGATGTATGGCACCTCGATATCGGGATAGTGGTCAACGCCAAGGTTCTTCAGTGAGTAGAGGCCGAAGACTATGACGCCTATGAATATAAGTGCTACCGAAATCGGTTTTCGCACGGAGGTTTCGTAAATTTTCATCCCTAAATGTAATTATTGTTGTTACACATTCAGTTTCTCGGGTTTGTTGTTGGGGTGTAGGTTACTCGTTCTTAACCTCTACCTTCTGGCCGCTCATTAGTCGTGTGAACGATGTTGTTGCCACCTGCTCACCAGCTGAGAGACCCTCAAGAATCTCAATCTTGTCGCCTACTCTACGGCCATCCTTCACAAAGCGATACTCAGCAACGCCATCCTTGATAACGTATACATAACGCTCCGATGAGCCTGCCTGCTTCTGAAGAGCCTGGTCAGGAATCATCACGTTCTCACGCTGACCCATGCTGATTGTAGCTCGTGCGTACATGCCTGGGCGAAGACGCTCCTTAGCGTTAGGAATGGTAATCTCAACACCAAAGGTACGTGTTGCAGCGTCGAGTGCTGGGTTGATACGTGAAATCTTACCCTCGAAGCTCTCGCCAGGGAAGATGTCAACCTCGATTGTCACCTTCTGACCAACCTTCACGTTGGTGTAGTACTGCTCTGAGATGTTAGCCTTAACCTTGAGGCGGTCAATCTGCATGATGTGCAGAATAGGCATCTGTGCGAAGAGGTCGCCCGACTCGAAGTTACGAGCTGTAACAACACCTGATATTGGCGAGAGGATTGTTGAGTTCTTGCGAAGGTTCTCAACCACCTCACGCTGAAGGTTAAGCTGGTTTTCGAGCTGGATAATCTGCTGATCAGATACGCCACCAGCCTCGTGTACAGGCTTCATGCGGTTGTAGCTATCCTCGGTTGTTGCAAGGTTAAGCTCCTGCTGCTTGAGTGTTGTCTGGTCCATGACTACAAGCACCTGGCCCTTCTTCACGTGGTCACCCACGTCAACCTTAATCTTTGAGATGTGTAGGCCAGCTACTGCAGGAGTGATGTCGTTCTCCTTGTAAGGCTTGATTTCTGAGGTGTAGATCTCGGTAACGTCTACAGTCTCAACGGCTGCAGTTGCGGTCTTAACGATTACTGCACTCTGCTCTACAGGTGTAGTAGTGGTTGACTCCTGCTTCTGCTCGGTGCTGTTCGATGCGCAGCCTACAAGAGCAAAGGCTGCGATAAGCATTGTTAAACTCTTCTTCATTGTTTTATCTTTTTTTCTTATTTTTTGTCCTTGTAATACTACTCCTCTACAGTTGTATCAGCCTCTTCTGCGCCATAGTCTACGCCACATGCCTTCTCATACTCGGCGTGGGCAGATAGGTAGTCATAAATCGACTGTGAGTAGTTGAGCTGTGCCTGGGTTAGTGTCAGCTGTGAGCTGTTAAGCTCGAGGATTGTGCCAGCACCTGCGCCATAGCGAGCATAAGAGATGTCGTAGGCCTTCTGTGCCTGCTCTACGGTAAGCTCGTTCGAGAGCATTGCCTCACGTGCGGTAAGCAGGTTGTTGATGGCCGCCTGTACCTGAAGCACTACACCACGCTCGGCATACTCACGCTGAATATCGAGCTGCGCACGCTGGTTGCGTACGGCACGTAGCTGGTTTGTCTTGCTGAAGCCCGCAAAGATAGGAATAGAGATCTGCGCACCAATGTTGATAGGGTACTGCCACCAGAACTTACTCTGCTCGGTAGGTGTTGTAGCACCTGCACCTGCACCTGCACCTGCGCCAGCACCCATGCCGCCGCCCATGCCGCCACCCATAAGCTTGCTAAGGTCGCTATGCTCCTGGCCGATATATGATATCTGACCGAAGGCAGCAATCGTAGGCATACGTGTGGTCTGAATAAGCTTCTCCTGGTGGTCGAGCAACTCGCTCTGAAGCTCAAGATTCTTAATAGTGGTGTTCTCTGCAACGTTTACCTCGTAGTCTGTGCCAAGAAGTACCTGGTCGCGGAAGTCATCCAATGTGCCGATGACAATGATATCAGTCTCCTCAGGGATTGAGAGGTACATCTTGAGCTGAAGTTTAGTAAGGTCTATACCCTTCTGAGCCTGAAGCACCTGAGGCTTGAGATTGCTGAGCTGAACCTGAGCAGTGATATAGTCGTACTCTGCAGCAAGACCATTCTCGTATAGCTCCTTGGTGTTATCCACAACACGCTGTGTGGTCTGGATAGCATCCTGAAGTACCTTCATGCTCTGCTCGGCGAGTAGCACATTGTAGAACGATGCACGTACTGCTGCTACCATGTCGATGCGTGTAGCACGAGCGCTCTCTACGGCCAAGGCCATCTGAGTCTCGTTGAGCTTCATCTGGCGGTATACAGATGGTACGAAGAGTGGTAGCGACAGGCTTGCTGTAGCGTTGAAGGTGTTCTTACCACCAAACGAAAGTCCCTGGGCCATCTCCTGGCGACGTAGTGCCAATGAGTACTGTCCCGAGACATCAATCTTAGGGTAGAGCGATGCTACGGTCTGCTTCTTCACGTAGTCGTAGCGCTCAATCTCAAGGTTTGCCACCTTGATTGTTGGGTTGTCGCTTAGGGCAATCTCTATCGCCTGGTCGAGCGTTAGAGATACCTGAGCCTCTGCCACGCCGAGTGACAGGCAACCCAAGAGAATCATCACTAAAATTCGTTTCATCTTATCTTATGTTTTATTGTTTTTTCGGTTTTACCAACGTAGATTCTTAATTTAACGTATCAGGAGAGGGAATATTGCCGAAGTATCGAGCAAAACATGAGTCAATAATCTCAATTCCCTCTACGGTGCAGAGTCCACGAATGAAGATAATCAGTGAGTATGACATCAGTGATATTAACTCCATAGAGTTCTTTACCTGATCTCTATCAAAGACCATGATGCCCTGCACGCTATCTTGAATCACACGCACCACAAAGTCGCAGTCTGCCGTAGTGGTGAAGTATCCCTTGTTGACGCACTCCTTAATCCAGCCACGTATATCATCCGATGTGTGATTCTGCGCATCTGCCTCCAGACGCTCATGCACTTTGGGGTAGAAACGTTTGAGGTTACGCCTTACTCGAGCCACTGTTGGGGCATTGTTAATCATCTCACGCAGGTTGTAGATCATCACCTCAAGCGAGTTGTCGATGTTGGCCATGCTCTCGATGCGACGCTGGCGACACTGTAGCGTGTAGTGGCGGATGCTGAGGTAGAGCAGCTCCTCCTTGTCGTTAAATATCTCGTAGAGAGTGCGTTTGGATATGCTCAGCTCACGTGCGATGTCGTCCATGCGCACAGCCTTAATGCCCTGAGTTATAAACATCATGGCAGCGTGTTCAATTATCGTTTGTTTCTGAGACATAGTTATACCTATAATTAACGACGCAAATATAGGGCAAAAAACTTGAAAAACAAAAAAAGTTTTCAAGTTTCTACCTATCGAATACATTTTTGTATATATAGCAACAAAGACCACCGCAACCTGTGTGGTTGGGTGGTCTTTTGTTATTGGACTATGCCACTCTTTGGTTTTATCCAAGGAGTTTTGTGATAGCCTCGATATTGCGAGCGTTGTCGATAGCCTTGCCCTCGGCAGTATAGGCGTGGGCAATGGCACTCTCGTAGCGCTTCTCAACCTTGTTACGCACAACCTTCATGGTGCTGTTTACAAGGCCGTTCTGCTCGGTGAAAGCCTCATCGGCAAGTGCGATAACTGCAGGTACCCATCTGTCGGGGAACTCATCGGCATAAGCACCGCCTGTGCGATACTTGGCAACCTCCCCAGCGATAATCTTAGCTGCCTCAGTAGCACGCTCCGCTCCCTTAACGCCACGCTCGTCAAGCTCTCGGTTGAGGTTGTCCTTAGAGCCAACGACCAAGGCAATGGTGTATGGGTTTTGGTTGTTGTAAATCATAATCTGGTCGATGAATGGCGACTTATCGACCATAGCCTCCTCCATACCCTCGGGGCTATACTTCTCGCCATCTGATGAGATGAGCAAGCTCTTGAAGCGTCCCAATACATATAGGAAGTTATCCTTGCCCATATAGCCCATGTCGCCGGTGTACAACCAGCCGTCACGTACGGTATCTGCTGTAGACTCAGGGTTTTTCCAGTATCCTGCCATCACGTTCTCGCCCTTGATGACAATCTCACCCTTCTGGCCACGTTGTAGCTCATGACCCTCATCATCGAGAATCTTAATCTCCAACGGGCTTACCAAACGACCCGATGAGCCGAAGCGGTGGTGGCCCTTTGATGGAGCATTTGTCGAGATTACAGGGGTGGCCTCCGACAGACCATAACCTTGGAACATAGGGATGCCGATGGCGTAGAAGAAGCGCTGAAGCTCGCTGTCGAGCAGTGCGCCGCCACCTACGAAGAACTGAAGCTCGCCACCAAATGCCTCACGTACCTTAGAGTAGAGAATCTTGTCGAACAGAGCTACAATAGGCTTCAGCATCCAGCGTAGGCCATGACCCTTGGTGTAACCATCTGCCTGATAAGCATATGAGGTCTTAAGCGCAAAACGGAATAGACGCTCTGTGGTCTTGCCCTTCTTGCGGATTGATGTCTCGATGCTCTTGCGGAAGTTCTTGGCAAGTGCAGGCACTGAGAGTAGGAAGTGTGGGCGCACCTCCTTGATGTTGATAGGGATGTTCTTGAGTGTCTCCATTGGCGTGCGACCCACCTCGGTTGTAGCTACCGAAGCACCGCAGGCAATCATGATGTAGAAGCCTACGACGTGTGCAAAGCAGTGGTCGAGAGGGAGGATGATAAGCGTACGCCATGTCGAAGGTATCGACATAACAGAGAGTGCCTGCTCCACGTTGGCTGTATAGTTACGGTGGGTAAGCACAACACCCTTAGGATCTGCCGTAGTACCTGATGTGTAGGTAATTGTGGCGATGTCGTCGTTCTCCAAACTCTGTCCGATGGCCATAAACTCGGCCTCGTGCGTAGCGAGATACTCCTCGCCCTTTGTCTTAAGCTCCTCAAGGGTTATCTCTCCCTCGTGTAGCTCCTCTTTAGGCACGCCCCATACGACGATGTGCTTTAGGCCGGTGAGATCAGCTGCGATACGACGAACCTTAGGCAGCTGGTTCTTCGATACGAAGATAAGCTTCACATCGGCATGTCGCAGACGGAAAAGTAGGTCGTTAGACTCCTCGAGCTTTATCGAGAGGGGGACACTGATAGCACCAGCATATAGCAACCCAAGCTCCGAGATAATCCAGTTGTTGCATCCCTCGGCAAGAATCGAAATGCGGTCATTACGCTCGATACCCAACGCCACAAGGCCGGCACCCGTCTTGAGTGCTTCGGCCTTGCTTGTGTTGTAAGATGTGGGTTCGAAACGTCCGTTGTGTTTCTCGAGGAGGAAATCCTTGGTACCATACTTTGATACTGACTCCTCAAAGAGATCAATAATCGTTCGTTTCATAGTTTTTTAAGTTTATTATTATTGCTGTATTATTGCTGTGGTGCTGGCTGACCGTTGATGTCAACAACGTATGTCAACCAACCCTGCATTGTATTGGTGATACCGACGAACTTTGTACCATCCTCAGATACACCAATAGTGATGACAGCCTCAAGACATAGGCTATCGCCATCGGTCTCGTTGGTTGATGGGTGGAACGATGAGATATCCACCTTGTGAGTATCAAATATCCACTCCTCGAATGGAATCTGCTCGTAAGGCTCCTCGCTCTTGGTGATGTCTACAACGTATGATGTAGTACCGAGGTAGTATGGGGTATCGTTAATAAATACTATACCCTGATCCGACATTGCTGATACTGAGCCGCCTGTGAAGGTGTATAGCTCCTTAGTCTCGCGGTCGTAAGCTGCTGGTAGGGTTGCCTGTCCATTAGCAAAGTCGGTAGCCTTGCCGTAGATATAGCGGCCGCTCTGGCTGAGGAGGTTCTGACTATCACCGAGGCTGAATACAGGCTCGTAGTTGCTGTCGTACTCGAAGTGAACATACTCATATGGAGTGTTCTCGTCAGCCCATAGGATAGAGTGAATACCCTGTGACTGCTGGTAGCCGAGCAATGTGCGGTCGGGAGCAACGGCCTTGATAGCTGTTGCAGCGTTCTCGTTGTAGATGCGCTCACCCTCGGTAGGTACTGTTACACGGTCCTTGAGGACATCGTAGCAGAAGGGGACAACAGCGCCATACTGCTGTGCGAAGTATGAGTTATCCTCGTCATACTCCCAGAACCAACCTACGATATATGTAGCGTCGGGAGTGATGCCTGTTGCGCAGCTCATACCGTGCTTTACTGCTACCGACGAGAGGTCGATTTCTACCATCTTATCACCAATAAGTATCGCTGCGTTACCATCAGCGTTAGTTGCGTGGTTTGAACCTACGGCAGTACCATCGTCGGCAACATCGTAGAACTCAGCACCGGCAAACTCTACCATCTCATCCTTAGAGAGGTCGAGTACGAAACCGTTGCGGTCGTTACCACCAACAACCCAGCGACCATTGTTTGAGATAGCTGTTGCTGCAGCACCATTCTTTGGATACCACTCACGATACTGATACGAAAGTAGCTCCTCAGTCTTAACCTTCTTTGAGGCAACACGTGAACTCTTCGACTCATCTGTGGCGATAGCCTGAAGATTTACGGTGTACTCGGTGTTGTACTCCAAATCCTCGAAGCGGTGTACGGTCTTGTCGGTCTTCTGCTCGAGCTTGTTAGTGAGGTAAATCTTGTAGTAGGCAGCACCCTCTACGGCCTCCCATGACACCATGATGGTGTTTCCTGATACTGAGCATGTGAACTCAGGTGTTGCGAGCTGACCCTCTTTCAGCTCCTCGTTTGTGTTTTCGCAGCCGATGGCAAAAAGAGCCATAACGGCAATTGCGAGCGATGTGAAAATGTTCTTCATAAATGTTATGTGTGTAAAAAAATAGTTTTTCGCTGTGTGTGAAAATGCGTGACAAAGATAAACAAATATTTTGTGGTAACAACTTTTAGCTCCGACATTTATGCATATTGCCGACACATTGTTGCATAAAAATGTTCGGGTATTTTGTAAACTTGCTATTCATCCTTATACTATGCCCATTCAGAAGCAAAAACTCCCCGTTTAGCAATTATTTTATGTTTCGTTTCATCATCCTAAAATTTTATAGTAACTTTGCACCGATTGTGCGAGTGCGCCTACGTGTGCATAGCTATCATGCTTGCGATCAAATATAAGATTTACAATTATAACTACACACACAATGAAAACACTACGTATTTTGATGATGTCGCTCCTGGCGACTATCGTTATGGTGGGTTGTACGCCTGATTCAGGCCCTGTCTTCCCCGACAATCCTAATCCACCAGCCCCAGTTCCTCCAACACCTTCGGAGTATCCTCTAATCTCTACAGACCCAGCGTTTGTCACTGAGGCGATGACCGAGGATGTTACCGTAATCCTTAACACTGCAGGCACTGCAGCTGATGGCTTTACCGGCGAGCTTTATGCCCACACAGGTGTGCTTACTACCGATAGCGCCACAACCGGCGATTGGAAGCATGTGTTGGCAGAGTGGGGTACAAACATTCCTGAGTGTAAGCTCGAGAGAGTTGATGACAACCTCTGGCACTACGTAATCAAGGGTGGCCCACGTGCTTGGTATGGCGTTGAGGAGGGCGAGACAATCACTCACCTCGCCTTCGTATTCCGCTCGGCAGATAGCAAGATTGAGGTTAAGGACAATGGTTCAGATATCTTCGTGGAGCTTGCTGCGGAGGGTATGTCGGTGAAGATTATCTCTCCTGCACATGGCTCAATCCTCACTGTTGGCGAGGAGTACACCGTACAGGTACAGCAGAAGGCTGCAACAAATGTTAAGCTCTTCAAGAACGATACTCCCGTAGCTGAGACAGGTAGCGCAACACTTACATATACCTACGCTCCTACCGAGCCTGAGGATGTGGTATTCAAGGCCGTAGCAACCGATGGCACAACCACTTTGGAGGATAGCGTGAGCGTAGCTGTTTTGGGCGAGACCGAGACTGCTACACGTCCTGCAGATGTTGACAATGGTGTGAATATCAATGGCAACGAGGCGACATTCGTACTCTTTGCTCCTGGTAAGGAGTCTGTAGTACTGCTTGGCGACTTCAACGAGTATGCTCCTTCTAACAAGTATATGATGAAGAGGGATGGCAACTACTTCTGGACTACTGTTTCAGGCCTTGAGGAGGGTGTTGAGTATGGCTATCAGTACCTCGTAGATGGTACAATCAAGATTGGCGACCCATACGCTACAAAGATTCTCGACCCATGGAACGATAAGTGGATCTCAGCTTCGGTTTATCCTGATCTGAAGCCTTATCCTTCGGAGTACACTGCGGATATCGTGTCAGTATTCGAGCTTAATCCTACTGAGTATCAGTGGACAGCTACAGGCTACGAGCGTCCTGCTGAGAACTCGTTGGCAATCTATGAGTTGCTCATTCGTGACTTCACCGAGGAGGGCTCTATCGACGCTGTGACAGCCAAGCTCGACTACCTTGAGACTTTGGGTATTAACGCTATCGAGCTTATGCCTATCCAGGAGTTCGACGGTAACGATTCTTGGGGTTATAACCCTTGCTTCTTCTTCGCTGCCGACAAGGCTTACGGTACGGAGGAGGCATACAAGCGTTTCATTGATGAGTGCCACAAGCGTGATATCGCCGTAATCCTTGATGTTGTGTTCAACCACGCAACAGGTCAGTTCCCATATGCTAAGATGTGGTGGGATTCGGGTGTAAACAAGACCCATTCAACCAACCCATTCTTCAACGTAGATGCACCACACAATTGGAGTGTATTCCACGACTTCAACCATACATACTCTGAGACTGTTAACTATATTGATGATGTTTTGGAGTATTGGATGGAGGAGTACAACGTTGATGGCTTCCGCTTTGACCTTACTAAGGGCTTCGTGCAGAATCCAGGTAACTACGATGCAGGTGGTTACTCGGCAGAGCGTATCGGCATCTTGAAGCACTATGCTGAGACTATCCGTGAGATTGATGAGGATGCATACATCATTTTTGAGCATTTCTGCGATCAGTCGGAGGAGACCGAGCTATATAACTCTGTAGGCGCACTTTGCTGGAACAATAACCAGCGCAACGGCTATAAGCAGTCAGTTCTCGGTTTCACAGGTAGCAGCTTTGCAGACTTCAAGAAGGGTCGTGTAAACAATATCGAGACTCACGATGAGGAGCGTATCGCTTACGATGCTATTAAGTATGCTCAGTCGTGGGCTAAGCCTTGGAATGTGCTTACTAAGCGTCTTCAGGCAGTATATGCCTTCCACTTCCTTACTCCATATCCTAAGATGATGTGGCAGTTTGGCGAGCTTGGCTACGACGTATCTATCGAGGAGAATGGCCGTACAGGTCGCAAGCCTGTGCGCTGGAACTACTTCGATGATGCTAACCGCAAGGCTTTGTATGATGCTATGTCTAAGATTATCACATGGCGTACCGACCATGAGGAGTACTACGGCCAGGATAACCTCACTATTCACACATGGCTGGTAGGCGATGGTAACATGGGCGGTAAGGTGCTTGTTATGGATAAGGTTATCGTTGTTGCTAACTTCAACAATGCAGAGTCTACAACTCAGGTCAACGTGTCTAATGCTGGCGAGTGGACTAACCTTATGACAGGCGAGAAGGTTACGCTCAGCTCAACTTATAACTGTACACTTGGTGCAAGCGACTATATCGTGCTTGTTAGAGAGTAAGTCGTAACACAACTGTAGAGGGCTGTTCCAACGTGGAGCAGCCCTCTATTTTATATATATGTAATGCTAAAATAGCTCACGTAGCACACGTATAGACTCTACAGAGCGGATGGAGTCGAGGTGGTAGCTGTAGTATTTTATCATCGCCTCGAGGAACTCGACACGCTCCTTACGGTTGAGGCCTATCTCGCCGAGGTAGCGCACGTCGCACTCAAGCATGTCGTGGAGCAATCGGGCATTTTCGGGTGTGAGCGCAAGGCTGGGCAACAGGGCGTGTGGCGTAAAGTGGCCATCACGTATGTCGAGCCATGCACCATCAATATACTCATTATCGGGCGAGAAGCCTAAAAGACGGCTTAGGTTAGCCAAGAACCAAAGGTGGAAGTTGGCAATGCCCTCCTCCAAGGCATCGAGGGCAGCCACCGATCCCCACACAAAGTCGAATAGCCCCTGGCTGTCGTCGTTATCTCGTATTAGGCAGTTAAGCACATCTGCCATGAAGAGTGCCATTGCCGACTTACGATAGTCAAAGGGTGTGGAGTGTAGCACCATGCCTGGGGCGAGATCCTTCATGCGGTGTAGCGACATCTTTGTGGATGTAAGCCCCTCAAACTGAACGGTAAACATTGGCTGCAGAAGAGCTAACTTCGACCCCTTGGCCGTAGGACGCACTCCCTGTATCATGTAGCTTTGGCGGCCACATACGTCGGTGAGCATATGCACAATGACCCCCTTCTCGCCATACTTGAGTGTGCCGAGAACTACTCCACGTGCCTTATAACTCTTGAGTGCCAAAACTTACTAATTTCTTATTGATGGTGTAAGAAGCTGTTTGAATTTTATTTCGAGAGGTCGAAACTATCTTTTGCAGCAACGAACAAACTCTTTAAATAAAATTCAAAACAGCTTCTTAGTTGTGCCAGCGGCCATCACGCTTGATAATCTCTATGAGGTGGTCGAGAGCCTCACTCTGGTGGATGTTGCGCTCGACAATCTCCTTACCACGATAGAGTGTGATATGCTCGGGCGAAGAGCCAACATATCCATAGTCGGCATCGGCCATCTCGCCAGGGCCATTCACGATGCATCCCATAACGCCAATCTTGAGGTCCTTGAGGTGCGAGGTGCGTGCCTTGATTGCGGCGAGTGTCGACTGTATGTCGTAGAGCGTACGCCCACAGCTTGGGCAGGCGATATACTCTGTGTGGCTGAAGCGCAGGCGTGCAGCCTGGAGTAGCATAAGCTCTATTAGGTTTATTGTCTCGGGGTCAATATGTGGTGCATCAATCCATACACCCTCGGCAAGGCCGTCAAGGAGTAGTGAGCCCATATCTGCAGCGGCATATATGGCCACAAGATTTTTATCTGCTGAGTCGTAGTGGCGGCGTAGCACCACAGGTCGGTTGCTCTTGCTATTAAGTATCGCTGCTCGCCACTCGTGTGTAGGATTATCCGACGTAGCATCTACGATGTCGTACTCGGCGGTAAGCTCACTATGTGTTATAGGCTTTGCTGTGGTGCGAGGGCGGAACTCTGTGGGGTGGTACTCGTCGAGCGACTCCACATTAAACTCTGCTGTGCGGTGTGTGAAGTATTCGGCTATAATCTTACCTACAGGCACCTCGTTCTCGGGGTCTTCAGTGAGCGATACTCGTAGCGTGTCGCCAATGCCATCGGCAAGCAGAGCGCCAATACCCACAGCACTCTTTATGCGCCCCTCGATGCCATCGCCAGCCTCCGTGACGCCGAGGTGTAGCGGGTAGGTCATGCTCTCACGCTCCATAGCCTCGACCAAGAGTCGGTAGGCGTGTACCATCACACGTGTATTGCTCGACTTCATGGATACCACCACGTCGTGGAAATCTAACTCTCGGCACATACGCATAAACTCCATTGCCGAGGCCACCATACCCTCAGGAGTGTCGCCCCACTCATCGAATATGCGCTTAGCCAACGAGCCATGGTTTACGCCTATGCGTAGTGCCACACCACGCCGGCGACATATCTCCACAAGACGTTCAAGCTCGCCTCCCGATGTGCGGAAGTTGCCAGGATTTATGCGTACCTTGTCTACTGCCTCGGCAGCAATCATCGCTATCTCGGGCGTAAAGTGTATGTCGGCGACGATGGCTGTCGAGTAGCCATCCTCACGTAGACGTGCTACGATGGGTGCGAGTGCTTCGCCCTCACGACGACCCTGCGCCGTAAGGCGTACTATCTCGGCACCAGCGTCGGCAATGCGCTTTGTCTGTGCTACGGAACGCTCCACGTCAGCTGTCGGAGTGTTGGTCATCGACTGTACGGCAATAGGGTGGTTGCCACCAATAATCTCTTGGCCGATGCGCACCTCATGGGCAATGCGGCGACTATATTTTAGAGTGTGTTGCATGGTACAAAAAGTTTGTAGCACAAAGTTAACTCTTTTTTTGGGAAATCTACCCTTAGCTCATAAATTTAGCCGCTTAGGTTGTTTAAGTATTTGTTTGTCAGTGCATTAGATATATGGTTTGATAACATATTTGTAACTGCTTGATAATCAGCAGGTTGAAAAACTTGTAAAAATTGTTTTTATAACACGTTGATTTTCAATGCATTAATTTGAGTGTCTCGGAAATAATTTTGTTCCAAAAATTTGGTCTGCACCACACAAAGTAGTAATTTTGTAAAAAGAAAAATCGAGAAAATTACTAATTTCTCATTGCTTAGTTCTAACTGTTAATTTATAGAGGTATGAAACGTCTACTCCATATATCGCTTATCGCCATTTCGGTTGTTGTGTTCTCGGCATGTGCCAAGGACTTCGGCTATATTATTGGCTTGGATACCGATGCGCCAATATCGCTTACACTCTATGGCTCACGCTATGAGTGGGAGGGCGAGGAGTTTACAAGCGATGGTGGTGTATTCACTGATCGTAACCATCCAGAGATTGTGATTGGCGACGATGGAGGTTTTAAGTTTGACCTGCGTCGTGGTCTTGAGTCTGAGTCGGGCAAGGCCGCAACACTCTACTTCTACCTCGACAACTTCAATTCGGACTTTGAGATAGATAAGGTGTATAGCCTAACGCTACTTGGCAAGGGGCGTGCATGTGTCGACTTTCAGGAGCGAGGCGCAACAACAACCCTTCCGAGTGGCACTACCGTAACAGACATCATCACCCTCTGCTATCGTGCCGTTGATGGCTATATCATCTTCACAAACCGTGAGGAGTATGGCGAGGACTACCTTCTTAGTGGCGAGTTTGAGTTTACGGGGCGTACCACGGATGGCGATGAGCTTGAGGTGCGCAAGGGTAAGTTTACCGATTGTCGAGTATGTTTTGCAACAGAGGCAGGGTGTCCAAAGTGATATATATATTATATAAAGGTATAAAACTATGAAAAAGCTAATTTATTTGTTGCTGGCTCTCTTGGGCTTTGGTGCTGTTTCGTGTGAAGAGATTGGGGAGGATGTTCCGGTAGAGTATGGCTGTCCTCACGTGAACTTTAGCCTTAAGGCACGTGTTGTTAACCAGATGGGCGAGCCTATCGAAGGCATTAAGGTGCGTGTTGACTGGATTGAGGAGTATACCGATCCGAATGGTGAAATCGATGTTAATGTATCAGTCTTCACAGGTTCTCAGAATATGGTTAGGTTCGAGGATGTCGATGGCGAGGAGAATGGTGGCGAGTTTGAGACCTTGACGCTCGATATTACTGATAAGGTTGAGCAGATCGAAGATGGCTCCGGAAGTTGGTACGATGGTGCCTATACGGCCGAGTTAGGCGATGTGACTATGACACTAAAGGAGGAGTAATATTATGATTGGCAAGATCTTAACACGATTATTTGTGCTGTTTGGCATGACGCTCACGTGTGTGGCATGCTATGGCGTTCCTGAGGCTGAGTACCAGCCTACGTGGAGTGCTAATGGGCGTGTGGTAGACCCTGAGGGCAAGGCCATTAAGGGCATTAAGGTAGTATTGGGAGATATAAAGACCTATTCCGGAGAGGATGGTCGCTTCTATGCCATGGGCGAAACTCCATATTTGAAGTTCGAGGATGTCGATGGCGAGGCGAATGGTGGCGAGTTTGAGTCCCATATGATTGACCTTAATGAATATATGGGCGGTAACATGAGTGGCGAGGTAGGCAATGTCACCCTCAGCCGTAAAGAGAGTGACAACTAACTCCTATTACTAATTTCTAATTCGTTAGGGTATATGAAACGACTAATTTTTGCGCTATTAGCCCTATTGGGATTTGGTGCTGTGAGCTGCGAAGAGCTTGAAGGTGGCGGAAATCTTGATGCCTATGGTACCCCTTATAGTGAGTATCGAGATTCGGAGCGTGTCACAGATGATGAGAATGTCGCTACGGAGGATGATACGATGGAGATAAATCGCTAACCCCACCTCTATCAACTAACTACTAATAACTAACAGCTAATAACCAATCATGAAACGAACATTTGCACTAATAGGTTTAGCCATTCTTGGTGTAGCCTTTGCGGCGGTATCGCTCTGGGTGATGCTAAGTGGTGGCCGTAGCGCACGTGCTGTGCGTACGAAGTTCCGTCTTGGCGGTATTATGCTCACACTCACGACAATGATTTCGCTCTCGGCGTGTGGGCCTGGCGACGAGTATGGTGTGTCATGTTACGACCCAGCACCACCTCCAGAGAACGACCATCGTTGGAATCAGGGTGTTGCCAACAGCTCTCTTCGCAATGGCGATAAGGTTGTGCTTTACTACGAATGTCGATTTGGCAGCGAGGTAAAGGTGTCGCTAATTACCGATGACGATAGCGAGGATAGAGTGCTATGCAGTCAGACATATGCGGTAGTGAATGGCGACAATCAACTTGAGTTTACTATCGAAGCGGGTGACTATCGTGGTCGTGCAGAGCTATGCGTGGAGTATGATAAGTACGAGGATGGCGATGAGACCCTATGGCCGTTTGCAGGTCTCTTTGTAGCTATTGTAGACTAACCTATGCTCTTCGCACGACGCAAAAAGTTGGAGCTTGGTATTGTGGTATTTGAACTTACGGATGCCTGTAACCAGGCGTGTAAGTTCTGCTACAACCACTTTAAGGGCGCACCAGGCTATTGCGCACCCGAGCCTCCAGACTATCGCCTTGCTGAACGCACACTAAAGCGGCTGCTCAGTGAGGCGACCATAGCAAGCCTCTCGCTATCGGGTGGCGAGCCTATGCTCCTACCTAAGATTCACGACCTTGCGCTCAAGGCACGTTTTGCAGGCTCGAATGTAAACCTGCTGACCAATGCCACGCTGCTCTCGGATGATGACATTGCTATATTCGATGATATAGGCATAGGGCTTATTCAGGTGCCGTTACTCTCTACCGATAGTTCGGTTCATGACTCACTTACCTCTCTTCCTGGCTCGTGGGAGCGTGCTGTGGTTGCGGCACGTAAGATAGCATCAAAGCGTGCGGGGTGGTTGGCTCCGGTGTTGATACTCTCTGGCCAAAACCTCAGTACGATAGAGCCTACATTAGAGCTATATGCCGAGTTAGGGGCAACCAATATCCTTGTCAACCGCTTCAATATCGGAGGACTTGGCATAGGCAATGCCGCAGAGTTAAACCTTACGCATAGCCAGCTGCGTGAGGCCTTTGGTCGAGTGGATAGCAAGCTGCGAGAGCTTGGCCTGAGGGCGCATAGTGGAGTATGTACGCCGATATGTGTGCTTGATCCCAAGCAGTATCGAAACATAACCTTTACGCACTGCACCACCGATCTGCGCTCTCGACCAATTACTATCAACTATCGAGGCGATGTGCGCTTCTGCAACCATTCGCCACGTGTGTTGGGTAATATCCACACCGAGAGCCTTGACAGCATCCTTAGCCGCTCGCAGTCGGATGGTTACTTTAACTCTCGACCACGTGAGTGTACGCTATGCAAGCTTTGGGAGAGGTGTCGTGGAGGCTGTCGTGCCGCCTCGGAGCAGCTCTATGGCACGTTTGATCGTGTCGACCCGATACTAAGTATTGAAAATTGTAAATAACCAACTATGGGAAAACGACTTGGAGTGCGCCAATGGATAGCACTTAAACTATTTCGCAAACTACGTCAGATACGTCGTGATGAGCATGTTCTGAACACACTATTTTGGGAGTGTACCCTGCGCTGTAACCTGCAATGTCGCCACTGCGGTAGCGATTGCAAGGTCGATATCATGCTCCCTGATATGCCTGCAAAGGATTTCTTCCGAGTCCTCGACAATGATATCACACCACACGTAAACCCCAACAAGGTGCTTATCATCCTCTCAGGAGGCGAGGTGCTTGTGCGTAAGGATCTCGAGGAGATAGGTCTTAACCTCTACCGACGAGGATATCCTTGGGGTATGGTAACAAATGGCATGGGGCTTACACGCCAACGATTTGACTCGTTGGTGCGAGCAGGTCTGCACTCTATAACTGTGTCGCTGGATGGCTTCGAGGAGCAACACCTCCACATACGCCAAAACCCAGAGAGCTTCAAGCGTGCTGTGGAGGCTGTAAAGATGATATCGGCCGATAAGGAGCTTGCCTCGGATGTGGTTACCTGTGTGACACCAGCCCTGCTACCTCGTTTGGAGGAGTTCAAGGAGTTTTTGTACTCGCTGGGTGTGCGTCGTTGGCGATTGTTTACCATATTCCCCGTAGGACGTGCTGCTACTGATCCTACACTGCAGCTTAACGATGAGGAGTTCACCTATGTTATGCAGTTTATCGAGCAGTGTCGCAAGGAGGGGCGTATTATGGCCTCGTATGGTTGTGAGGGCTTCTTGGCGGGATATGAGATGCGTGTGCGCACCAATCCTTTTGAGTGCTACGCCGGTGTGGGTACCGCCTCGATACGTGTTAATGGCGACATATCGGGATGTACATCTGTAAGAGCCAACTTTACGCAGGGAAATATCTACAAGGATAACTTCTGGGATGTGTGGCAAAACCGCTTCGAGAAGTTCCGCAACCGAGCATGGGCAAAGAAGGGTAAGTGTGCCGACTGTAAGATGTGGCAATACTGCGAGGGCAATGGCATGCACCTCTACGACGATGATGAGAACCTGCTGCTATGCCACTACCAGCGCATCTTGCGATAAGAGATGAAAATGGAGGTGACTAATTAACGTTTAGTCACCTCCGTTTTGTTATGAGGTTGAATAAAAAGATGTAGTTTTAGGCCTGCGAAGCCCGAAAAAGCGGAGTTTACTAAGCGTAAATGAGCATTTTGAGGGCGAGC
>JAZNQJ010000179.1:0-2446 GCA_045590115.1 Alistipes sp.
AGAAACCGTTTCATACGCATAATTAGGTATTTAGAGCGTTGCGATAAGCTCCTCAAAGCTAAGCTTGCGCTGCTCACCAGAGCGCATATCCTTTAGTGTTGCCTCGCCTGCAGCAAGCTCCTCTGACCCAATGATTACAACATATGGAATAGCACGACGGTTGGCATACTCCATCTGCTTCTTCATCTTACCCTGGTCGGGATAGATCTCTGCGGCAATGCCCTTGTCACGAAGCTGGCCAATAAGACGCATTGATGCTGTCTGCTCCTCAACACCAAGGTTGGTAAATAGTACCTTTGTTGAGCAAGCAAGTTCCTCAGGGAATAGGTTTAGACCGAGCATAACGTCGTAGATGCGGTCGGCACCAAACGAGATGCCTACGCCCGACATGCCTGGCATGCCGAAGATGCCTGTGAGGTCGTCGTAGCGACCACCGCCCGAGATTGAGCCAATGGCAAAGTCGTTAGCCTTAACCTCAAAGATTGCACCTGTATAGTAGTTAAGGCCACGTGCCAACGATAGGTCAAGCTCTGGTGTGATGCCAATGCCAAGACGCTCTACGTTGTCAAAGATTGTGCGCATCTCCTCGATACCGAGTTTGCCGGTCTCCGAGCTGCCGATAACATCACTTAGCTTGTTGAGTTTCTCGGCATTAGTGCCACTAAGCTCAAGGATTGGCTGAAGCTTTGCAATGGCCTCATCGTCGATACCACGCTCACGTAGCTCCGCCTTAACATTATCAAGGCCAATCTTGTCGAGTTTGTCTATAGCTACGGTGATATCAATCATCTTGTCGGCATGGCCGATAGACTCAGCAATACCGAACAAAATCTTGCGGTTATTCATCTTGAGCGTAACAGAGATGCCCAACTTGGCAAACACACGTGCTACGATATCTACAAGCTCTACCTCCGAAAGTAATGACTTAGAGCCAATGACATCTACGTCGCACTGATAGAACTCACGATAGCGACCCTTCTGTGGGCGCTCGGCACGCCATACAGGCTGAATCTGGTAGCGCTTGAATGGGAATACAATCTCGTTCTGGTGTTGCACCACATAGCGGGCAAAAGGTACGGTAAGGTCGTATCGAAGACCCTTCTCCGAGATCTTTGATGCCTGACGTAGCTCATCCTCAGAGAGTTTTGCGCCATAGTCGCCAGAGTTGAGAATCTTAAAGAGTAGCTTGTCACCCTCATCGCCATACTTGCCCAAAAGTGTTGATAGGTTCTCCATCGAAGGTGTCTCAAGTGGAGCGTAGCCGAAGAGGCGGAAGACACTCTTAATAGTATCGAATATATAGGTGCGACGCATCATCTCCTCTGGAGAGAAGTCACGTGTACCCTTTGGAATTGATGGTTTCTGTGCCATAGTCCTAAAATTAGATAGGTGGTTTACTGCTCTGCCAAGAGCTTCTTATACTTAACACGCTTAGGTGTGGTGTCCTCGCCCTGAGCCTTCTTCCATGCCTCGTACTCCGAGTATGAACCCTCATAAAAGACTACCTTAGAGTCGCCCTCGAACGAGAGGATATGTGTTGCAATACGATCCAAGAACCAACGGTCGTGCGAGATAACTACAGCACAGCCGGCGAAGTTCTCAAGACCCTCCTCCAAGGCACGCAGTGTGTTAACGTCAATATCGTTGGTAGGCTCATCGTGCAGCAGTACGTTGCCCTGCTCCTTGTGTGCAAGAGCGAGGTGTAGACGGTTTCGCTCACCACCCGAAAGTACGCCACACTTCTTCTCCTGGTCGGCACCATTGAAGTTGAAGCGACCTACATATGCACGGGCTGGCACCTGACGGTTGCCAAGCTGAATAAGGTCTGAGTTCTGCGAGATAACCTCGTAGACTGTCTTATCGGGGTCGATAGACTTGTGCTGCTGGTCGACGTATGCGAGCTTTACGGTAGGGCCAACTCGGAAGCTACCTGATGTAGGCTCCTCAAGACCCATAATCATGCGGAATAGGGTAGTCTTACCTGTACCGTTAGCACCGATAACACCTACGATACCGGCAGGTGGTAGCGAGAACTCAAGGTTCTCGTAGAGTACACGATCACCAAAGGCCTTTGTTACGCCCTGAGCCTCGATTACTACATCGCCAAGACGTGGGCCGTTAGGGATGTAAATCTCGAGCTTCTCCTCACGCTCCTTAGTGTCGGCATTCATCAGCTTGTCGTAGGCCGAAAGACGTGCCTTAGACTTGGCGTGACGGCCTGAAGGTGACATGCGCACCCACTCAAGCTCACGCTCAAGGGTCTTGCGACGCTTGCTCTCCTGCTTCTCCTCCATTGCCATGCGCTGGGTCTTCTGCTCAAGCCAGCCCGAGTAGTTGCCCTTCCATGGAATACCCTCACCACGATCAAGCTCAAGAATCCAGCCAGCCACGTTATCAAGGAAGTAACGGTCGTGCGTAACGGCAATTACTGTCCCCTTATACTGCT
>JAZNQJ010000180.1:0-4798 GCA_045590115.1 Alistipes sp.
CAGCCTCTATTGCTTGCTCCTTGCTTGCCTCAGCCTCCTTGTTGCCATCCATGTCGAGGATAATGTTGCGTAGGGTAATGGTTTGTGCAGTGTCGCTATCGTTGTTAATAGCTACTGCAACGTTAACCGTTGCTTGCTCCTCGCTAATCTCTGGTGTAGTAACGTAAGTGCCTGAGTAGTCGACATATACCTCCGATGTGGTTACAAGGCGTACATTACGATAGATGCCACAGCCTGCATACCAGCGAGAGTTGGGCTGCTCACGATTGTCGCAACGTACGGCAATGACATTCTCCTCGCCCTCAGGCCTAAGGTACTTGGTAATGTCGTAAGATAGCGATGAGTAGCCATAAGGACGGAAACCCACCTTCTCGCCATTTACATATACGGTGCTATTCATGAATATTCCGTCAAACTCTATGTGGACGACCTTGCCATCAAGATTTGGCGATGTGAAGGTCTTGCGATACCAACCGATGCCGCCAGGGAGTGCGCCACCTGCTGGTGTCGAAGGGTTCATTCGGTTAAACTCTCCCTCGATGCTCCAGTCGTGGGGTAGGTGCAGCTGTCGCCAATTAGCGTCGTTGAACTCTACGGTAGCATACTGAGGCTTATCGCCGAGCATGAAGCTCCAGTCGAAGTTGAAGTCTTCAGTAAGGCGTGTTGTAGGTGTCTGCTCGATGCAACCCACAAAGCATAGTGCGGCAATGAGCAGTGTAAATAGTCGTTTCATAGTAACTTATGTTTCAAGAAAAAGAGGATTGCCCCGCTTTAGGACAATCCTCTACTATTGGGGCTTATGACCGGAAGATTACTTAATCTCCCAAGTCTGTCCCGAGCGGAGAAGGTCGTCAACGCACTTAATCTTAGCTGTTGCCTTAACCTCCTCAACCTGTGCTGCTACACGCTGGTCGTAGACATTCTCATCATCCACGTCACGAATAACACCTACTGCCACAGGGTACTCTGGGTACTTCATAGCAGCGAGCATTGAGTGAAGTGTAGTGTCAGCGCACTTAGCGTCGTGAGTCAACACGTCATCCAAAGTGTAGCCATCCTCGCCGACGGTAACAACCTTAAGACGCATATTCTCAAATACAAGACCCTTCTGCTTGTCCTTGCCGAAGAGCATCTTCTCGCCATGCTTGAGCAAGATAGTATTCTCCTCACGTGTAGCCTTGTCGCCAGCAAACATTGCGTGGGTCTTGTCATTGAATATCATACAGTTAACCAATGCCTCAGTAACTGCCATACCCTTATGCTTAGCTGCTGCCAACAAGCAATCCTTCGTGAGCATTACCTCCTGGTCGATGGTACGTGCGAAGAATGTACCCTTAGCACCAATTACCAACTCGCCTGGGGTGAATGGCTTCTCGACAGTACCGAAAGGCGATGTCTTGGTAATCTTGCCAAGCTTAGTGGTAGGTGAGTACTGACCCTTTGTAAGACCGTAAATCTCGTTGTTGAACAAGATTACGTTAAGGTCGATGTTACGACGGATGGCGTGGATGAAGTGGTTACCACCGATAGCCAATGAGTCGCCGTCACCTGTACATACCCATACAGAGAGGTCAGGGTTAGCGGTCTTGATACCTGTTGCGATGGCATTAGCACGACCATGGATAGTGTGGAAGCCAAAGGTCTTCATGTAGTAGATGAAGCGTGATGAGCAACCGATACCCGACACGAATGTAAACTTGTTATGAGGCTTGCCGAGGGCATCTGCTACCTCGGGCATTGCACGCTGTACAGCGTTAAGGATGGCGTGGTCGCCACAGCCGGGACACCACTTAACCTCTTGATCGCTCTTGAAATCAGCGGGTGTATACTTAAAGTCTGCCATAGTTCTTTTAGTTTTAAGTTATTTGTGGTGTTTTATTACAACATTGAGTTTACCTTATCCTTAATCTCGATTACGGTGAAAGGCTGACCCTCAGTCTTGCCGTAAGACTCGATTGTTACATCCTGGAACTGCTGACGTAGGTAACCTGCAAATTGACCCTCGTTAAGCTCGCAAACGACAACTCGCTTGTAGCGCTTCAAGATATCAGCAACACCCTTCTGAAGTGGGTAGATGTAGTTGAAGTGGAGGTGTGCAACGCTCTTACCCTCATCCTGGAGCTGCTTAACAGCACTGTGAAGGTGACCACGTGTACCACCCCAACCAATAACGAGTACATCTGCCTGCTCAGCACCAAATACCTCCAACTCTGGAAGCTCCTCAGCAACAAGCTCAACCTTGCGCTTACGAGTAGTAACCATCTCCTGGTGGTTCTTTGGGTCGTGTGAGATGCTACCCTTGATGTGATCCTTCTCAAGACCGCCGATACGATGCTCAAGACCCTCCTTGCCTGGGAATGCCCAGCCACGAGCGAGCTTCTCGTTACGTGCATATGGCATGAAGTCCTCACCCTCACGTGGCTCTACGATTGGAGGCACGATAGCGGGGTAGTCAGCCATTGATGGAATCTTCCAAGGCTCTGAACCATTGGCAATAAAGCCGTCAGAGAGAAGTATTACAGGAGTCATATGCTCCATGGCAATCTTACCTGCCATAAATGCGTAGTGGAAGCAGTCGCTTGGTGATGATGCAGCGATAACAACCATAGGACACTCGCCGTTACGGCCATAGAGGGCCTGGTTAAGGTCGCTCTGCTCAGTCTTTGTAGGAAGACCTGTAGATGGACCACCACGCTGAACATCAACAACAACCAAAGGAAGCTCTGCCATAACTGCAAGACCCATAGCCTCGCTCTTTAGAGAGATACCAGGACCAGAAGTAGTTGTTACGGCGAAGTTACCTGCATATGCAGCACCGATAGAGGTACAGATACCTGCAATCTCATCCTCAGCCTGTACGGTCTTAACACCGAGATCCTTGCGCTTAGCAAGCTCCTCAAGAATTACAGTAGCTGGAGTGATAGGGTATGAACCGCAGAAGAGTGGAAGACCAGACTTCTCACTTGCTGCGCAGAAACCCCATGCAGTAGCTGTGTTACCATTGATTGAGCGGTATACGCCCTTCTCAAGCTCGGCAGGAGCTACGGTGTAGTTGTTTGCAAACTGATGAGTGTTTGCTGCATAGTTGAAACCAGCCTCGATAACTCGCTTGTTAGCCTCGGCAACAGCTGGGTTCTTCTTCGCAAACTTAGAGTCGAGGAAGCGCTTAGCGTAGTCATCAGGACGGTTGTACATCCAGAATACAATACCCAAGGCAAACATGTTCTTACACTTAACCATTGCCTTGTTGTCCATGCCAGAGTCCTTCAAGGCCTCCTTAGTCATGGTTGTGATGTCAGGAATTACCACATTGTAGTCCTGAAGCTCAAGCTCGGCGATAGGATCAAGAGTCTTGAAACCAGCCTTCTTGATGTTCTCCTCGGTCATGGTGTCGCCATCAACGATAACTGTTGCTGAAGGCTTCAACCACTTACGATTAGCGATGAGAGCAGCAGGATTCATTGCTACCAACACATCGCAGTAGTCGCCTGGGTTGTCTACACGTGATGAGCCGATGTGTACCTGGAATCCTGATACACCTGCTACTGTACCCTGTGGCGCGCGAATCTCGGCAGGGTAGTCAGGGAATGTTGAAATGCCATTACCCAAGAGTGCCGACGTGTCCGAAAAGAGTGTACCGGTGAGCTGCATACCGTCACCCGAGTCGCCTGAGAAACGGATTACAACATCTTGCAACTGCAGTACGTTTACGTTGTCCATTGTAGTGAAGTTTGTAGTTTTATGTAATTAGTTTATTGCTTTATTTCATAACACACGAGGTGCTAATAAGCATAGCACCACATAATTTCATACAAATATAGTAAAAAAAGTAATAGGGTGTACATAAAACTTAAACTTTTTTCAAGAAAAAGATTTTATCTGCTAATGTTTCACACCTATTTATTATATAATGAGTAATTAGTAGTGAGAAATGTGAATTGAGGGCGAAAAGTGTGTTGATGTTTCGGTGATGATATAAAACAAAAGAGGCTGACAACTGAATGCCAGCCTCTGGGATTAGTATCGTAGTAGGACTACTTTACGTTCAATGCTGCGTGTGCAGCTGCCAAACGTGCGATAGGTACACGGAATGGAGAGCAGCTCACGTAGTTCAAACCTGCGTGGTGGCAGAACTCTACTGATGATGGCTCACCACCATGCTCGCCGCAGATACCACACTTCAAATCAGGACGTGTAGTGCGGCCCTTGAATACAGCCTCACGGATAAGCTGGCCTACACCATTGCGATCCAAAATCTTGAATGGGTCGTTCTTGAGGATGTTCTTCTCAAGGTAGATAGGCAAGAACTTAGCGATATCGTCACGTGAGAAGCCGAGAGTCATCTGAGTAAGGTCGTTAGTACCGAACGAGAAGAACTCTGCAACCTCAGCAATCTGGTTAGCGGTAACTGCAGCACGTGGAACCTCAATCATAGTACCTACAAGGTAGTCGATGCGGTCGTTGCGCTCTGCGAATACAGCCTCAGCAGTGCGGTCGATGATGTTCTTCTGGTAGCGAAGCTCCTTGTGGTTACCTACCAATGGAACCATAATCTCAACCTTCACAGGAGTACCCGAAGCCTTAACATTCATTGCAGCCTCGATGATAGCACGTGCCTGCATCTCGGTAATCTCAGGATATGTGTTGCCCAAGCGGCAGCCCCGGTGACCAAGCATAGGGTTAACCTCGTGCAATGCCTCAACCTTAGCCTTAACCTTCTCTACAGGGATGCCCATAGCCTCAGCCATATCCTGCTGATCCTTGTCGGTGTTAGGAGCAAACTCGTGCAATGGTGGGT
>JAZNQJ010000181.1:0-2191 GCA_045590115.1 Alistipes sp.
CGCCAGATACGCATACTCAAGGATATGGGCTGTAATGCCATACGTACCTCACACAACATGCCAGCGCCCGAGCTTGTGGAGGCGTGCGATGAGATGGGCATGATGCTTATGCTCGAATCATTCGACGAGTGGCGCACAGCGAAGCTCGCCAATGGCTACCACAAGTATTTCGATGAGTGGGCAGAGCGTGACATTGTAAACCTTGTACGCCACTACCGCAACAACCCAAGTGTTGTGATGTGGTGCATAGGTAACGAGGTACCCGACCAGGGTGACATCCTCTGGGGGCCAAAGCTCTCACGCATGCTTCAGGACGTATGTCATCGTGAGGATCCTACACGCCCCGTAACACAGGGTATGGATCAGCCACATAATGTGGTGTATAACAATATGGCAGCAATGATGGATGTGGCAGGCTTCAACTACCGCCCACACCTCTACCCCGATAACTACTACCGTCTGCCACAGCAGATTATCCTCGGTAGCGAGACCGCCTCAACGGTGAGCAGTCGTGGTGTATATAAGTTCCCTGTTGAGCGTCGCTCGATGGCCACCTACGACGACCACCAATCTTCATCTTACGATGTGGAGCATTGCTCATGGTCAAACCTTCCGGAGGATGATTGGATTTGGCATGATGACTACTCATGTTGCATCGGCGAGTTCGTGTGGACAGGCTTCGACTACCTCGGCGAGCCTACACCCTACTACACCAATTGGCCAAGCCACTCATCGCTATTTGGTATTGTCGACCTTGCAGGCCTACCTAAAGATCGCTACTACCTCTACCGCAGCCATTGGAACGCTGAGGAGGAGACCCTCCATATTCTTCCACATTGGACATGGCCTGAACGTGTTGGCGAGGTAACTCCCGTATTTGTCTATACCAACTACCCTTCTGCCGAGCTATTTATCAATGGCGTAAGCCAAGGCATACGCACCAAGGATAGCAGCGTGAACATAGAAAACTCTGCCGATAAGGAGTCTACACTTGGTCTTAAGCGTCAGCAACGCTACCGTCTGATGTGGATGGATACTAAGTATGAGCCTGGCACAGTGCGTGTTGTGGCATACGATGCTGAGGGTAATGCTGTTGCCGAAAAAGAGGTACACACCGCAGGCACACCTCACTATATTGAGCTACAGGCCGACCGTAGCACAATCAAGGCTGATGGCCGAGACCTCGCCTTCGTTACCGTACGTGTCGTAGATAAGGAGGGCAACCTATGCCCCGATGCCCAGCACCAGATGCGCTTCAGCGTTAAGGGCGCAGGCAGCTATCGAGCAGGTGCTAATGGTAATCCTATCTCGTTGGAGCTATTCCACCTACCTCGCATGCAGGTGTTTAACGGTATGATGACAGCCATTGTGGAGAGCAAAGAGGTGGCTGGTAACATCACACTCACAGCGACAGCCAAGGGTCTAAAGCCAGCCTCGATAACCATTAAAAGCGAATAACGGCTTACCTAATAATTAATAGGCTCTTCCAAATGCGGAGGAGCCTATTAATTATTTAGAAGCACTGAGCCGTCTGTAGCACGATGGCGTAGTGCCATGGTGACGGCGAAACGTGGCGATAAAGTGCGACACAGTAGCATAGCCACACCGTTGAGCAATCTCCGATAGTGGCAATATGGTAGTCTTCAACAGCTTAATTGCCAGAGCCATACGACAGTTGATTATCAGCCTATGCGGAGATAATCCATAATAATCTATGCAACGGCGTTTGAATGTAGACATCGACATAGAGCAATACTTGGCAATATCCTCAACCGAGAGTTTATCAACCACACCCATGGCCAATGCCCTCTCCAACTTACCTACGTTACAACCCGATACGGAGGCTTCAACTCCGATGGCATTATGTATATACTCAACAATATAATCGAGCATATTATCTGAATCTAAATGATTATGTATTTGTATATTATGCATATTATCTATGCATTTTTACAACACAAAGATAACAATTAAGATTCAAAATACAATAGGTAGGTGCAAATATTTTATCTAAATCAGTTTTAGAGATAAAACATAGGGGGTGACTAAAAAGTAAATTACCCACCCCCTCTTTGTTGTCATGAGGTTGAAGAAAAAGATGTAGTTTTAGGCCTGCGAAGCCCGAAAAAGCGGAGTTTACTCGACGTAAATGAGCATTTTGAGGGCGAGCATAACGACAAAATACACTTTT
>JAZNQJ010000182.1:0-3803 GCA_045590115.1 Alistipes sp.
ACGGCCTTGTCGAGGTTGTTCTGTATCATGAGCATGATTGCTGCTGCCTGACGTGAGCGTGCTGGATACTCATCAATAGAGCGAGCATACATCTCGTAGTCGGGGCGTAGGCGGTACATGTAGATACGTCCGTAACGCTTCAGCTCATCGAGGAACTCTGGAGCAAGCTCTGCGTGGTGCTTCTCAGGGAAGTAACGTAGGGCATTTGCCAAGGCGAGCTTCTTCTCCTCATCCGTAAGGATATCCTTACGCTTAGGTGCGTGGTTGGCACTTGGATCGTAGGCCTTAGGTGCGGGTAGTGGATCAGGAATACCTGCCAATATATCTTTCTGAAAGTCGGTCATTTCAATTATGGTTTTAAGTATTTATAACGAATCTAAAAGAGATTGATAAAAAGATGTAGTTTTAGGCATGCGAAGCCCGAGAAACCGCAGTTTACTAATGCGTAAATGAGGATTTCAGAGGGCGAGCATAACGACAAAATAGACTTTTTATAACTCTTTTACTTAATCTTGCTCTCAACAACTGCCAAAATCTCCGCCTCAGCCTTCTGTGCTGCTGCCTGAATCTCCTCAGCCTCCTTAACGAGTGCATCTGCTACTGCACGATCCTTAAGGCCTGCAGCGTTGATCTTCACGTTGAGGCAAGCACCCATAACAGCTGAGCGTGCTGCCAAAGCACCTACGCCAGCATCCGATACTGAGTTAGGGTTACCCTCCTCAGCCATGGCACGTACCACGTCGAAGGCACGATAAGCAGCCTTCATAGTGCGCAAAGGTACCTGTGTGGCGTAGAGTGTAGCCTCCTCCATAGCTGCGGCACGTGCAGCCTTCTCCTCGTCTGTAGACTTAGGCATGCCGAATACATCCATAATCTTGTTGAACGCCGCAGTATCCTCATCTACGAGGTAGAGTAGCTCGTTCATCACGCCCATGCCGTTGTCAGCCCAATCTGAGAAGTACTCCCAGCGGTCATCCCAGCCTGCCTTGTGCGATGATAGGTTAGCCACCATGGTGCCGAGGGCAGCTGCCAAAGCACCCATATATGCAGAGATAGAACCACCACCAGGTGCTGGTGACTCGCTTGCAGTCTCCTCGGCAAAGCCTGTGCAGGTCATATCAACGAGCTTCTTAACGCCCTTCTGCTCATCAGCCTCAAGGATATACTCTACAACCTTCTCATCAGGGTTGAATGGCTTGAGGTTGCCAAGGCCCATGCTCTCGATTGCGATGCGTACAAGCTCACGCTCAGGAAGACCTGTTGAGCGGTTCTGCTTGCGGAGGAAGTGACGGCCAGCATCTACCAATGCACTCTTAGGCACAAGACCTACAATCTCAGCACCTGTAACACGTACGCCACGAGCCTCAGCAGCACGACATACCTCGTCAAATGCTACGTGCAAAGGAGTTACCGAGAGGTTTGTCATGTTCATAGATACCTGAGCAATGCCATACTCCTCGATAAACCAGCCGATAGCCTTACATGCCTTCAGTGTACCTGGCTTCATGATGGTGTTGCCATTCTCATCCTTCATAATCTTACCTACGATAGGGTTGCCCTCACGCATAGGACGACCCTTCTCACGTACGTCAAACGCAATGGCGTTGGCACGACGTGTAGATGTGGTGTTGAGGTTGTAGTTTACGGCTACGAGGAAGTCACGTGCGCCTACGGCTGTAGCACCTGTCTTAGCAACGCCCTCATCATATGGACGAGCGCCAAAGTCTGGCTTGCGCTCAGCGTCCATCATCTTCTCTGGAAGTGCCTCATACTCGCCGGCACGACATACTGCCAAGTTACGACGCTCAGGCTTGAATGCTGCAGCCTCGTAGCAGTAGGTAGGTACGTTTACCTCCTCGGTGATGCGCTTTGCCAATGCACGTGCAAGCTCTGCGCACTCCTCAAGAGTGATGCCCGATACAGGGATAAGTGGACATACGTCGCAAGCACCCATACGTGGGTGTGCGCCCTTATGCTGACGCATGTCGATAAGCTCTGTTGCACGCTTGATAGCAGCTACTGCGGTGTCGCATACAGCCTCTGGCTCGCCTACGAAGGTTACAACGGTACGGTTTGTAGCCTCGCCTGGGTCAACATCGAGGAGTTTAACACCCTTAGCAGCCTCGATAACATCGGTAATCTGCTTGATTGTCTCCAAGTTGCGGCCCTCAGAGAAGTTAGGCACGCACTCGATAATTCTTTTCTGCATAGTTGTATAGTTTTAGTTTTGTTTGATTTCTATTGTCCTTGTTGAGAATCATTTATAGAACCTACCTTAAATCTCGTAGTCTACGTCTACACGCTCTTCACGACGTGTCTTGCAGTAGTCGCTGATGACCACGTGGAGTGGATGAATCTTGTATGCCTCCATCTTCTCCCATGACTCGAAGTCGGCGGTAAGCACAGCGTCGAACGATGAGGCGGTCTCCTTGATGTTAACACCCACCTCAGCACGCAATAGTCCATCAATCTTGCCATTGAGAGCCTCAAGCTCATGTTTCATGTGCTGGGCAATCTGCTGTGGTGTCTCGGTAAGGTCTCTGCGGAATTTCCACATAACGATGTGTCGTATCATAGTCGGTAGTTTTTGGTTTAAATCTTTGGTTTAGGTTCAATCATACAAATATACGAATAAATTTCAAACTTAAACTATAGTTTACCTATATTTTTTCTGTGAGTGTAGCGTAGTCGGCCAAATGTTTGGATATTTGAAAATAATTTACTAACTTTGATAGAAATTAACAGCAAAAACTCTCTCTATTAAAAAAACGAAAAACTATCAACTATGGAGATTTGGCATTATTGGACAATTGCAGCACTTCTGCTCTTTATCATCGAACTATTTACGCAAGGTTTTGCAGTAATATGTATCGCCATTGGCGCAGCTGGTGGTGCTGTGGCTTCTGCCTTTGATCTTAGCTTTGAGCTACAACTTGTAGTCTTTGCCATTGTGACACTGTTTGCTATTGTTGCGGTGCGCCCTGTGCTGAAGCATACGTTCCAGCCCGATGGCGAGAAGATGGCAACAAATGCCAACGCCATGATTGGCCGTCGTGGTAAGGTGGTTGTAACTATCGAGGGCGAAGATGGACGTGTGATGATTGACGGCGTGGATTGGAAGGCTGAGTCGGAGTCCGGCGAGGTCATTGAATTAGGAGCTATGGTCGAGGTTGTGGCTATTGACAGTGTGATACTAACAGTTAAACGATTATAAGTATGGAAAATTTGAATTTCGATGTGATTATCTACATCATCATTGCTATCATTGCAGTGATCTATGTGTTGAAGGGCTTTAAGATTATCCCTCAGTCTGAAACACGTGTTGTTGAGCGCCTTGGCCGCTACGACCGTACCCTGCAGTCGGGTATCAACTACCTCTTCCCAATCATCGACCGCGCACGTGAGGTATATTATCGTGAGGAGATTCGTTATGCCGATGGCTCTAAGAGTGCTACTATGCGTATGACATCGTGCATCGACCTTCGTGAGCAGGTCTACGACTTCGACAAGCAGAGCGTTATTACCAAGGATAACGTGACCACAACGATCAACGCCTTGCTCTACTTCCAGATTGTCGACCCTGTAAAGTCGGTTTATGAGATTGACAACCTGCCTAACGCTATCGAGAAGCTCACGCAGACAACACTCCGAAATGTGATTGGCGAGCTTGAGTTGGACGAGACCCTTACATCACGTGATACTATCAACTCAAAGTTGCGTGCTGTGTTGGACGATGCTACAAACAAGTGGGGCGTTAAGGTAAATCGTGTTGAGCTTCAGGATATTACTCCTCCAGAGTCGGT
>JAZNQJ010000183.1:0-12710 GCA_045590115.1 Alistipes sp.
GAGCGAGGAGCCTAACTACCAGCGAAAGTATGCTACATTTACCACCGAGCGTGGCGATGAGCTTACATACTTCCTCATCTACCCTGAGGACTTTGACCCCAATAAGAGGTACCCTGTACTTATCACTCAGTACTCAGGCCCTGGCTCACAGCAGATTGCCAACCGCTGGACAACAGATTGGGAGGAGACCCTGGCATACAACGGCTATATCGTAGCATGTTGCGACGGTCGTGGCACAGGCTTCCGAGGCGAGGAGTTCAAGAAGGTGACATATGCCGACCTTGGTCGTTGCGAGGTGGAGGATCAGCTATCGTTTGCTAAGCACCTTGCTGGGCAGGAGTTCATCGACAGCTCACGCATCGGCATCTACGGATGGTCGTTTGGTGGCTTTATGGCTCTTAACTGCGCACTCAAGGGTGACGGACTCTTCAAGATGGCCATTGCCGTAGCCCCTGTGACATCATGGCGCTACTACGACACCATCTACACCGAGATCTACAACGGTCTACCTCAGGATAACCCCGAGGGCTACGATGAGAACTCGCCTATCACACATGCTGCACGCCTTAGCGACAAGACTCGCCTTGTGATTATCCATGGCACAGCGGATGATAACGTACACTTCCAGAATGCTATGGAGATGTGTCGTGCGCTAAATCGTGCCGGCAAGCAGTACGACATGATGGTATACCCCGACCAGAACCACTCGATGCGTCCTCACGACATGGTAAACGTACGTGAGAAGATGGTAGACTACTGTCTGGAGCATCTCTAATTTCTGCATATATAACAATGAGCCTGCCTAACAAAAGTGTTAGGCAGGCTCATTATATTATAGTTACAGCCATACAGATTACTTAGAAAGTAGAGCCACGAGATCCTTCAACCAACCATCACAAGGCTCATCAATAGGCGCTATATCCAGTCTTTTCCTAGCAAATGACTCAACAACTGCTCTCAACCAAGTCTTTGAGAAATCATCCCATTCATAGCTAGGTACACCCTCCATCTTATATGCAATCCACTGTTTAAATGTCAACAACTTAATCTCAGTTCCGGTAATAGTAGCAACTTCATCAATCCTCTCTATAACCTCTGGCTTTAAGTCAACAACATCATTAACAATAAATCCTGCAACTGAAACACCTGTATTTATCTCTAATTTGTCTTGTAATTCACTTAATTCGTCATAGAGGTAACTTTTGCCATATTTAGCATCCCATGCTTCATCTATTCTTCTGCCATCTTTTATTTCAATATCACCTACATTACCATGCTTTTTGTTTGCACTTCTCATTTGAGACATTTCTACCAATTCTAGATCAGTATATCCATGTTGCTTATATGCTTGCATAAAGCCATGTATTACAACCTCAAATGCCCTTGCCGAATACTTAGTATTCGTAAAGAATTCAATTAATAAGTTTTCAATAGTCCCAAAAGTATAGTTATTGAAAGTATCAAGTTTAGACATTGCATCTTGGACAATCTGCTCAAATTTATTAGATTTATGTATTAAGCATAATAACATATATGACAAAGATGCATAGTAGTCAACTTTTTCGGTTTCTAATATATCTACTATCTTAATCCAAGTATCAAAAGCTCCTCTCATTTCAGCCTTATATAGCTTTGAATACGGATAATTTTCGGCCAATGATCTAGTCATCATTATACCGTATTTATTGACATTTAAAAGTCCCTTTTCTCTAAGAAATGGGGTATTATAGCTCGAATCAATTGTTCTCATTGATATTCCCTCCTCCCAAGAGAAACCATTAGATTTATCGCTTCCTTTATGAAGTCTAATAGATTGTTCAGGCACGATTGACTTTATTGTCAGTTGTAAAAAAGCTAAACCGACTAAAGCTCGACCTACTTCACTTGTTACGCCATCAACTAAGGTTTTTAAAAGCTGTTTAAAGTCTGCACTTACATTTGAGGTATCAACCGCAACACACTTGTCGTAAAGAGTTTCTAAGTAACCCTTACCTAAAGTATTTATTACCTTTGAATATCTCGCTTGCGCTGCTTTAGATTGACGACCTTCTTTAAATATTACTCTCTTACCATTATCGTAAAGCTCACTTCTATCTAAATATACATCAAGATGTAAATCAAATTTCTTCATATTATTCTAAAGTTTTGTAAAGTTGAACACTCTCTGGCAACAATGTAGGGAACTTATATGGTATAAGCCATGTACCTTTAGGTATTTGAGGATTGGTATGATTATTTCTTATCTCGTATCCTAAACTCCTCAACCATTTTGCACACTCTATAACTTCAGAATCACTAACCTTTAAACAATCGGCCAATACACTTGTAGACAACTCCTTACTCACAATATCTCCTTTAAGAATAGGAGTCATTACATTGAGTCTATCTAAGGTTTTTGTCTTGATAGTGCAGTCTATTTGAGATTCGTATTGATAATATCCATTTAACTGTACTAAATCAGCCTTTAGATTGTTTTCACACAAAGTTTTATCCAACACTCTCCATGCCACAGTAATAGCAAACCAATCTGCACTATATATATGTAGCTCTATGGTTTCTACAGGAATATTCCATGTATCATTTGGCTTAATAAATATTATCGATTCTTTTGCAACAGCATCTTTATTTAATGGTACAACCGAAATAGATAGTTTATCTTTCATCCATCTAACTGCCACATCATAATCTCCTGTATCCTCAGATATTGTATATTTAAATTTATCCGACAAAGTAAGACGGAAACTTAAATCTGACAACTCCATATTTGTAGGAGTTGAATAAAGTCTACTTATTGCCTCTTTTGCCTTAGCTTTGTAATATGATGTGAGTTCCCTATTTCGTTTTCTAAACGAAAGAACAACATTATGCGGAATAAACTCTATATTGAAAGGAAACTGGGTGCCGAACACCTGTATTCTTATAGCAAGTGCCATCATTCTTGCGAGCTGCGGTGGAACAGAATTACCTATTTGGTGTACTGCAACTTGCTTTACGCCATTTATAACGTAGTCATCAGGGAACGTTTGTAATCTTTTAAACTCTGATAACGCAAAGTATCGTGAATCCCAATGCAATGGACCTGTATATTGACCTCCTTGTGCCTTAATAGTTCTAACAGGCATATCGGGGTCAGCTTTATACATAAAATCAGAAAATTTAGACCGCCATGCAAATATAGGGGTTGGATGTCCCAACTCCTTTGTGTAAAAACTATAGTTTAATCCTGGTGGGATATCATCTATTAAAGACCCATATTTACCAGATATGCCTACCTTTTGCTCCTCTTGAGTTAGATGCAACCCACGAATAGCACAACCGGCATTATAGAAAGGTTCTTGTTCGATTGAATCACTTCCATGTGTTGGTCTTGGAAAATTAAAATTACCGTCTTTCAAACCAACAATAATCAATCTTTCTCGATGCTGAGGCACACCGTAATCTGCAGCGTCCAATATCCTATAATATAGATTATACCCTGCTTCTGAAAAACATTGTTTAATATTTTCCCAAGCTTCTCCGTTTTGAGCGCCTACGATACCATATACATTTTCAAACAAAAATCCTTTGGGCTGTAGTTTTTTAAGTAATCTTACATACTCACGAAACAATACTCCTCTTGCATCAGAAGTTCCTAAAACTCCACCTTGTCTGCGGCCTGCAGCACTAAATGTTTGACATGGTGGGCCACCTATGATAAAATCAATATTTTCTAAGTTATCGCCTGTGTAGTTTCTTATATCAATACAGTTCGGTGTTGACAAGGCAAACTTTTTACCCTTACCAGAATTATTTATCAGGGTATCACAAAATTTTTGCTCTATCTCTACTGACTCAATAATATCAAAGCCTAAATCATGAAATCCTATATCTAAACCTCCAGCTCCAGAAAATAAACTAAGTGTACGAATTTTAGGAATATTATTATCTACAATATATCTGTATAAAGATTCACCCAGTCTATCAGGCCATGCAGGTTGCCCATATTCACACCCTAAGCTACTGCAAATATCTCTAATTGTAGCATACTCTGATGTAGTTATATTATCAAATAACCCTGGAGATATATCTTTCTTTCTCTTCATACTATAAACCACGTATTTTACCACACAAAGGTACTCATTTTTCACATTTGGCACTATATAAAATACAACTAAATACATTATTTAATACTAATTTACCTATAAAATGCTATATTTGCAGTAACTAACGCATAAAATATGGCAAGTGTAGTAAACATCATCAACACTATAACCTCACAAGTAATCTACCTACGTACGCTTGACCACTTTTGGGTAGAGCATGACACCATCACCAAAGGTAATAATGCGGTGGTGGCACGTGGCAGGATAATAGGTCGTGAGGGTCTATGGCGCATAAAGTGCTATTTGCGTCCTAAGGCGCACCTACGACAGATATATGGCGATGAGTACTACCCACAGGAGTTAGGCGTATACTCCATTGATGGCAAGATGGAGTATATCGACCTTGTGGTACAGCCATGGGTCGAGGGCACGCCCTTAGACCGATACATAGGCCACGAGGATAGCGACTACGCAGCACTAAGTAGGGCCTTTGACAGCTTAGCACTCAAGCTCTTAGATGCAGACTATGCTCATGGCGACATCAAGCCCGAGAATATCATCGTGAGCGAGGATATGACGATGACACTCATCGACCATGATGCCATGTGGCGTCCAGAGTTTAAGATATATACTGCCGATGAGATAGGCACCGAAGGCTACAAGCACCCTAAGCGTGACAGCAACCACTACACCAAGACTATTGATGACTACCCGTTGGCAATAATATCTACGATGCTCGCAAGCTTAGCATTGGACTACCCAGCGATGATACCATACCTAAAGCTCGATAAGACCATGTTCGATCCCGAGCTATGCATCTGCGATAAGGATAGTGCGCTACGCCATGCACTACAACTCTTTGCCGAGCATAACGATGCTGCTCACTACCGCATTGCAGAGGGGCTACTCTCAACGAGCATAGCGATATACAACCTACGTAACTACTTCAGCTATACATCAACGACCATAAGCCTACCACTACCACTAAGCATAGTTCCCGAATACTCGGGACACCTTTGGGGCTATCGGTCAAATGATGGATGGGTATTACCTCCACTATATGAGCTATGTAAGCTACCTCGCAACGGCATATGTGTAGCAACACTTGGTGGCATCGAACATGAGCTTGAGTATGAATCAGACACCTACGTCGACCCTCACCTCAACGACCAGGATATAGAGCAAGAGATAGAGCGCCGTAGTAAACTTATAGCCAAAATCAGAGCCGATATCACACCCTTAACCGACATAATCACAGGACATTATTTCGCCACATCGAGGACTACTCCACACACATGTAGCAATAGGCATTGGAGCAGATATGAGGAGGAACTCATGGTATGCTTCATCGCCGATGGCCACTTGCTACACATCATTGCTCGGCTCTTGGGGCGAAGTGAGCTATCGGTGCGCAGACGCATCAAGTTTCTCGATGTTCCAATGCCCAAGAAACCCTTCAAACTACGCAAGGCACGCGTACCACGTAAATATCGTAAGGCTTAGCACCCTCATAGGGTGAGTCATAGAATCTTTAGAGACTCTTTAGCTTAAAGCATTTGTTCTTTAAGCTTTTTTTTCGTATCTTTGTGCGATTATAGGCTTTCGAGCCGCAAAGTGCTAAAAAACAATAAACAAATATATAGTATGAACGTATCTTACAATTGGCTAAAGCGCTATCTTAAGACCGACCTTTCGGCAGAGCGCATTGCCGAAATACTTACCGAGCTTGGCCTTGAGGTCGAGGAGTTCGAGAAGATTGAGACCATCAAGGGTGGATTGAAAGGTGTTGTTGTAGGCGAGGTACTTACTTGCGAGGATCACCCCGACTCAGACCACCTGCACATCACTACCGTAGATGTAGGTGCTGAGGCACCACTGCAGATTGTATGTGGCGCAGCCAACTGCCGCAAGGGACTTAAGGTAATGTGCGCAACAGTAGGCTCAGTGCTATACCCTATCGATTCTGATGAGGAGTTCAAGATCAAGCGTAGCAAGATACGTGGTGTTGAGTCACTCGGCATGCTTTGTGCTGAGGATGAGCTTGGCATCGGCCGTAACCACGAGGGTATCATGGAGCTTCCTGCAGAGGCCGTTGTAGGTACATCGGCAAAGGAGTACTTGGGCATCGCTGATGACTACCTCATCGGCATAGGCCTCACGCCTAATCGTGTGGATGCAGCATCGCACATCGGTGTAGCACGTGACCTTGCTGCATATCTCAAGAGTCGTGGCGAGGGGGTAGAGTTCACACTCCCATCGGTAGATGGCTTCAAGGTTGATGACACCTCACGCACTATCGAGGTAGAGGTTGTAAACAGCGAGGCAGCACCACGCTATGCCGGTATTACGGTAAGTGGCTGTAAGATTGCACCATCGCCAGAGTGGATGCAGAATGAGCTACGTGCCGCAGGCATCAACCCCAAGAACAACCTTGTGGACATCACCAACTACGTACTCTTTGAGCTTGGCCAGCCACTACACGCCTTTGACGCCGATAAGATTGAGGGTGGCAAGGTTGTAGTTCGCTCAGCCGTAGAGGGCGAGAAGTTCGTGACGTTGGATGGCGTAGAGCGCACTTTGACAGCCAACGACCTTATGATCTGCTCAGCAGAGCGTCCTATGTGTATCGCAGGTGTCTATGGTGGTCAGGATTCAGGCATCTCTGACTCTACGGTTAACGTATTTATCGAGAGCGCATACTTCCACCCTGTATGGGTGCGCAAGACCGCTAAGCGATTTGGCCTAAATACCGACGCATCGTTCCGCTTTGAGCGAGGCATCGACCCAAATATCCAGGTATATGCACTTAAGCGTGCCGCAATGCTTATGCAGGAGTTGGCTGGTGGCCGCATCACAAGCCAGATTATCGACATCAACCCTACCCCAGCTCGTCACTTCGAGTTTGAGTTCTCGTTGGATCGCGCACGTAAGCTCATCGGCAAGGATATCCCCGAAGAAACCTTTATGACAATCCTCTCGGCTCTTGACGTGGAGGTTCGTGGTCGTGAGGGCGAGGTACTCAAGGTTGCAGTACCACCATATCGTGTAGATGTTCAGCGTGAGGCCGACCTTGTGGAGGATGTATTGCGTGTATATGGCTACAATAATATCGAGATTTCGGATCATGTGAACTCAACACTTTCGTATGCTCCAAAACCCGATAAGGCACGTCTGCAGAACGTAGCTTCGGATTTCCTAACATCGAATGGATATACCGAGATTATGTCTAACTCGTTGACTAAGGCGTCGTACTACGAGGGTTCACAGTCATACCCTGCAGAGCGATGCGTAAAGATTCTCAATCCACTATCGCAGGATCTCAACGTGATGCGTCAGACACTGCTGTTCAACGCTTTGGAGGCCGTAGAGCTTAACGTAAACCGCCGTAACGCCAACCTCAGAATGTACGAGGTGGGCAACTGCTACGCCTTTGCTGCGGAGAAGGCTTCGGAGGAGAACACATTGGCAAAGTACGAGGAGAGCTACCGCATAGGTATCACCGTTACAGGTCTTGCATCGCAGCTTGCATGGAACTCAAAGGCTGAGGCTTCGTCGTTCTTCACACTTCGTGGTATCGTTGAGCGACTGCTGAAGCGCTTTGGTATCGACATCTACTCGCTACAGTCTAAGAGCCTTGAGTGCGACCTTTATGCCGATGCTATTATCTTTAAGCAGGGTCCAAAGGAGCTACTTCGCATGGGTGTTGTATCGCCTATCGTGTGTAAGAAGTTCGACATCAAGCAGGAGGTATATTTCGCTGAGATTGACTTCGACCAGCTTATCAAGATGACTAAGAAGTCTAAGGTGCAGTTCAAGGAGTTGTCTAAGTTCCCAGAGGTTAAGCGTGACTTGGCACTGCTCGTGGACAAGAGCGTATCGTTCTCACAGCTCCGCTCTATAGCCTTTGCTACAGAGAAGAAGTTGCTTAAGTCGGTATCGTTGTTCGACGTATACGAGGGCGACAAGCTCCCTGAGGGCAAAAAGTCGTATGCTCTAAGCTTTGTGCTTGAGGATAAGAACCAGACACTTACTGACAAGCAGATTGAGCGCACTATGGCAAACCTTCAGGCTCAATTGGAGCAGAAGGCTGGTGCCGAGGTACGTAAGTAAATATTGGTACGCAACTATAGACAAAGCGGAAGGGTTAGCGCCTTTCCGCTTTTTTGGGCTTGTGCGTGGAGATCGCTTTGTCCCTAAATTCTCTAAGAAGCTGTTTGAATTTTATTTCGAGATTATTTGAGAGCTAATTTCGTGTAAATTTTCATTTGGGGTATGCTGGTAATAGTGGACTATTTCCAATTATCACAAATGAAAAGTTGCCGAAAATAGCCTCAAAGAAGTCGAAACTATCTTTTGCAGCAACGAACAAACTCTTTCAATAAAATTCAAAACAGCTTCTTAATTCACTGTCACGTCAGTCTGCCAAAATGTCAGTCAACGGCGGTTGGCACACCATTTGCCGTAGGCATTGGCAGAAAAGCCCAATGCCGCAGATGCGCCCACTAATACATTGAAAGACGTTGGACAGAGGGGTTTGTCGTCAGAAGGGTTGCAGATGTGGTAGTGGGTCGCAGGCTGACAAAGCGCAGCATACTGAAGTGTATGTGAGCATTTGTCGGACAAGCACAATGCCGCAGATGCGCCCTTATCACGACAAACATAAAAAACATAAAAAAGTTATGACAAATGGCAAAATTGGGGTAACAACTGAAAATATATTCCCCGTAATCAAGAAGTTCCTGTACTCGGATCATGAGATTTTCTTGCGTGAGTTGGTATCTAACGCTGTGGATGCTACGCAGAAGTTGCGCACACTATCATCAAAGGGTGAGGTTGAGGGCGAGCTTGGCGACGTAACAATCCGCATTGCAGTTGATGAGCAGGCCAAGACACTTACTATCACCGATCGTGGTATCGGCATGTCGATGCAGGGGGTAGACCGCTACATCAACCAGATAGCATTCTCGGGCGCTGAGGAGTTCATGGCAAAGTATAAGGATCAGGCAATCATCGGACATTTTGGTCTTGGCTTCTACTCATCGTTCATGGTGGCAGACAAGGTGGAGATATTCTCGCAGTCGTACCGCCAGGAGGAGGCAAGCGTACATTGGAGCTGCAATGGCACACCTGAGTTCGAGATGGAGACTCTCGACGAAAAGCTCGATCGTGGTACACGCATCGTGCTACACCTCTCGGATGACTGCATTGAGTATGCTCAGCGTAGCGAGATTGGTGCGTTGCTAAGAAAATATTGCCACTTCCTCCCTGTAGCCATCGCCTTTGGCAAGAAGCAGGTATGGAAGGATGGTAAGTATCAGGATACCGACGAGGATAACATCATCAACAACACCACACCACTATGGACACGTAAGCCTTCGGAGATTACCGAGGAGGAGTATAAGGAGTTCTATGCCGACCTATACCCTGGCAGCGAGGAGCCTCTATTCTACATCCACCTCAACATCGACTATCCGTTTAACCTTACGGGTATACTCTACTTCCCAAAGATTCGCAACAACTTTGAGATTCAGAAGAATAAGATTCAGCTCTACTCTAACCAGGTGTTCGTGACCGATGAGGTGCGTGGTATCGTGCCTGAGTACCTCACGCTGTTGCATGGCGTTATCGACTCGCCAGATATTCCGCTTAACGTGTCACGAAGCTACCTGCAGAGTGACTCTAACGTAAAGAAGATATCGGGATATATTACACGTAAGGTTGCTGACCGCCTTCAGGAGCTATTCAACACCCTACGCCCCGACTACGAGGCTAAGTGGGACGACCTGAAGATATTCATCCAGTATGGTATGCTTACAGATGAGAAGTTTGCCGAGAAGGCACAAAACTTTATGCTGTGGAAGAGCATCGAGGGTAAGTACTATACCTCGACAGAGTATATCGACAAGGTACGTGACACGCAGACCGATAAGGATGGATTTACTATCCTGCTATATGTCGATGATGTTGTTGGCAAGGATTCGTTCGTGGAGAGCGCTAAGGCCAAGGGCTACGACATCCTTGAGCTTAACGGCCAGCTCGATAGCCACTATATTCAGTATTTCGAGTCTAAGAACGAGAAGATTCGCTTTGTGCGTGTAGACTCAGATATTGTGGATAACCTCATCCGCAAGGAGGAGCGCATGTCAATGTCACTAAGCTCTGAGCAACAGGATATTATGCGTCCTGTGTTCGAGAGCCAGATGCCTACCGATGAGAAGATTCACTATCACGTATCGTTCGAGGCAATGGCCGCAGAGGCTGCACCTGTGGTTATTACGCAGAATGAGTTTATGCGCCGTATGAAGGATATGGCTGCAACATCGGGTGGCGAGATGAGCCGCTTCTATGCCGAGATGCCAGACAACTTTACCATCACTGTAAATGGCAATCACCCTATCGTGCTTGACATCTTGGGCGATGTAGAGAGTGAGTATGGCGACAAGCTACGTACCATAGGTAAGAAGATTACGGCTGCCGAGCAGGAGGAGAGCCGCTTCGAGGAGACCATCAAGGGTAAGAAGGAGGAGGAGCTTACGGCTGAGGAGCGTGACATGCGAGAGACACTATCAAAGCGCATCACAGAGCTTCGCACCGAGCGTAACACTCGCCTTGAGGAGATTGGTAGCAAGAACCGCAAGGTACGCCAGCTTATCGACCTTGCACTGCTCTCTAACGGATTGCTCAAGGGTAAGAACCTTACGGAGTTTATCCAGCGTAGTATCTCGCTTATCGAGTAGCGAAGGTAAGGTTAATCTTTGGGGCGATTACTCTAAACATATACCATTAGAGATTGGCGGTAGGCATAATGTCTGCCGCCATTTTTATTGTTATAAGGTAAATTTATTACAAGAAAAATTTGTTGTTTCAATTATTGTTCGTATATTTGCGAACAATAAAACAGCTAATAACAATGACAAATAAGGACTATACCGTTAAGCAAGAGCAAGTTGCACGCTTTGCAAAGGCGATGGGACACCCTGCACGTATTGCGATATTGCAATTTCTTGCCAACCAGACCACCTGCTATTTTGGCGATATTCACGAGGAGTTGCCGATTGCCAAAGCGACCGTATCACAACACCTCAAAGAGTTAAAAGAGGCGGGCTTAATACAGGGCGAGGTCGAAACGCCAAAGGTTAAATATTGTATCAACCGAGAGAATTGGCGACTTGCAAAGGCTTTGTTCGTTGAGTTTTTCGACGACTGCGCCTGCAAAAAGGAGAGTTGCTGTAAATAACAGCCTCTTTTTTTGGAAACAATGTTCGTTATTCTACGAAATACAAATAACATAAAATTCAAAGCTATGAAAAAAGTATTATTGATTCTTACCCTATGTGTGGGTTTGGTGGCTTGCTCAGGCAGTAAGCGGGAGAGTGTGGCTGAAAATCAGCAGACAAAACGAAATGTAGTGGAGGTACTGTACTTCCATGGAACTCAGAGTTGTGCAAGCTGTAAGGCGATAGAGCGCACGACCGAAGAGCTTCTTGAGGAGTACAAAGAGGCTATTGAGCGTGGCGATGTGATATACTCCAATCTCGACCTAATCGACCACGAAGCGCGAGCAGATAAGTATGGCGTTATTTGGTCATCGCTACTCGTTATAGATTATGATAACGATGGGAACGAGAAAGTTACTGACTTAACTGACCACGCCTATACGGATGTGATGACAGATAGCGAAAGGCTTAAAACAAGGCTTAGAACAGCAATCAATAACTATCTAAAAGAGTAAGTTATGGAGTGGTTACAATCACTGTTGGATAGCTCCTCAACCCCAGCTGTAACAGCACTTCTTCTCGGACTGCTTACAGCGCTTTCGCCCTGTCCATTGGCTACCAATATCGCAGCCATCGGCTACATTGGTAAGCATATCGAGAGCCGAAAAGGGGTGTTTGTGCAGGGCTTGCTCTACACTTTGGGGCGCACGATTGCCTACACGCTACTTGGGGTGGTGCTGATTGCAGTCTTACGGAACGGTGCAAGCGTATTCGGCATTCAAAAGTTCATAGCCACTTATGGCGAGTTGATTTTGCCCCCAGCATTGTTGCTTATAGGTCTGTTTATGATATTTGGCAACCGACTAAATCTGCCGTCATTCGGCTTTGGTGATAAGGGCGAAGGATTGGCTCAACGAGGTGGATTTGGTGCGTTGATGTTGGGTGTACTCTTTGCCTTGGCATTCTGTCCGACGAGCGGAGTTTTCTACTTCGGCATGCTGATTCCGATGTCGGCAAATGCAACTATGGGATACCTGTTACCAATACTCTTTGCCATTGCAACCGCCTTGCCCGTGCTTGTTGTTGCGTGGATATTGGCGTTCAGCGCAGGGCGGATTGGGGCGGTCTATGGCAAGATGCAGGTCATTCAGAAGTGGCTTAATATAGTGGTGGGCGTGCTGTTTATCGCAATCGGAATATATTATTGTTTAACAATTTACATTTAAGAATTATGGATATTAAGGTTTTAGGAACGGGTTGTGGTAAGTGTAAGACAACCTACGCAGTGATTGAAAAGGTCATCAAGGAGAACAACATCACGGCAACTCTTACCAAGGTAGAGGATATTATGGAGATTATGAACTACAATATCCTCACAACCCCTGCCGTAGTGGTTGATGGCGAAGTGAAA
>JAZNQJ010000184.1:0-13770 GCA_045590115.1 Alistipes sp.
CCTGCTTCTTGTCAAGACCATATGCAAGAGCTGCTGCTGTAGGCTCGTTGATGATACGACGCACCTTAAGACCTGCAATCTCGCCAGCCTCCTTTGTTGCCTGACGCTGTGAGTCAGAGAAGTATGCTGGAACGGTGATAACTGCCTCAGTAACCTCCTGGCCAAGGTAGTCCTCAGCGGTCTTCTTCATCTTCTGAAGGGTGATTGCTGAGATCTCCTGTGGAGTATACTGACGGCCGTCGATGTCAACACGTGGGGTGTTGTTGTCGCCCTTAATGATTGAGTATGGCGCACGTGCAATATCTGCAGTCACCTTGTCGTAACGCTCACCCATGAAACGCTTGATAGAGAATACCGTACGCTTTGGGTTGGTGATAGCCTGACGCTTTGCTGGGTCGCCCACCTTACGCTCGCCACCCTCGGTAAATGCTACTACTGATGGGGTAGTGCGATGACCCTCTGCGTTAGGAATAACTACAGGCTCGTTACCCTCCATTACAGCCACACATGAGTTGGTTGTACCTAAATCAATACCAATAATCTTGCTCATAATCTTAGTTTGTTTTTATTTGTTTGTTACTTTTTTTGCACTCGTTTTTGCGTCAAGCCTTGTTCTCGCTTGACGTAATTAGGGTAGGCAAATGGTGTACCAAACAATAAAACTTGTGAAAAGTGTCGCAGAAAGGTGGCTTAGAGTGACAAAAATGTCGCAAAGTGACACCTACGACTGACAAAATGGCAGATATTAGGAGAAAGAAACGAAGAGTTTAGGTCTTGCTCCTTAGACTTCCTAAATTCCCTAAACTCCTTAACCTCTTCCGAAAATCTCTATGATGAGTCTTAGTACTCTCTTGCTCCAAAAATTGCGGTGCCGATGCGTACCATCGTAGAGCCATACTCAAGGGCAATAGGGTAGTCGTCGGACATGCCGATAGAGAGTGTGTCGAAGGCTTCGCCAAACTGAGGCTTTAGCTCGTTGAAGATATCCTTAATACGCTGGAAATCACGACGTACTATCGTTTCGTCGTCGGTGTTTGAGGCTATGGTCATCACACCACGTACACGCACATGTGTCATGGTCTGAAGCTCGCCCGAAAGTAGGTAGTCGCTAAGCTCCTCCCAAGCCCAGCCCGACTTGGTCTCCTCCTGTGCCACGTGTACCTCTAATAGAATATCTATGATGCGGTTGTGCTTCGCTGCCTGCTTCTCGATCTCGGCTATAAGGCGGTCGGAGTCTACGGATGCAACAAGCGATACGAACGGAGCGATAAGCTTTACCTTGTTGGTCTGTAGGTGGCCTATCATATGCCACTCGATATCGGCGGGGAGTACCGCCTGCTTGGCAGCCATCTCCTGAGGACGGCTCTCACCAAAGATGCGCTGGCCGGCGTCGTATGCCTCCTGAACACGCTCTGCGGGGTGAAACTTCGATACTGCCACAAGGCTTACACCCTCGGGTAGTGAACTCCAAATGCTATGTAAACGCTCCTTAATATTCATTGCTTAGCTACGTTTTTGGACTACAAATGTATAAAATATCGGGCAACGTAACAACTATTTCAAAATAAATTTGTATCTTTGAAGGTTAATATGCCAAAAGCAAACGAACAACTAAATAAATAATAACCTAAAACTAAAGTATGAAAAGATTCTTTAAGCTTGTCGCGCTTGTTGGCGCATTCATCGGCTCGGTCTATACGGCTGATGCTTGTACAAACTTTATCGTTACTCGTGGTGCCTCGACTGATGGCTCTAACATGGTGACCTATGCTGCTGACTCTCACCAGCTCTATGGTGCGTTGTATCAGTATGTCCCCGGTAAGTTCACAAAACTTATGGATGTTACTGAGTGGGACACAGGCCGCTATATCGGTCAGATTGCCCAGGCAGAGGTTACCTACCGCACGCTTGGTAACTCTAACGAGCATTCATTGTTCATCACCGAGACTACGTTTGGTGGCCGTCCTGAGTTGGAGGACCCTAAGGGTGGTATCGACTACGGCTCACTTATCTACATCACCCTGCAGCGTGCTAAGACTGCTCGTGAGGCTATCGACATCATCGTAGATTTGGCCAACACCTATGGCTACTGCTCTTCAGGCGAGTCATTCTCGCTTATCGACACTGAGGAGGCGTGGATTATGGAGCTTATCGGCAAGGGCCCAGAGGATAAGGGTATCGTATGGGTAGCTCGCCGCATCCCTGATGGCTACGTGTCGGCACACGCTAACCAGGCACGTATCACCACCTTCCCATGGGATGACCCTGAGAACTGTAAGTATGCTCCCGACGTGGCTGACGTAGCTCGTAAGTTTGGCTGGTTCAAGGGCGAGAACAAGGACTTCAGCTTTGCTGAGGCATATGCTCCTGCCGACTTCAGCGCATTGCGTGGTTGCGAGGCTCGTGTATGGTCGTTCTTCCGCACAGTAGCTGACGGCATGGACCAATATGAGGACTACGCTATGGGTCATAACCCTGAGAACCGCATGCCTTTGTGGGTTAAGCCCTCAAAGAAGATCTCTCCAAAGCTCCTTATGGACTGCATGCGTGACCACTATGAGGGTACTAAGATAGATATGACAAACGATATTGGCGCAGGTGGCGAGGAGTGTCCTTACCGCTGGCGTCCTATGTTCTTCGAGGTTGATGGTGTTCAGTACTGCAACGAGCGTGCTACTGCTACTCAGCAGACAGGCTTCTGGCTTGTAGGCCAGGCACGTCCCCAGAAGGTGGGTATCCTCTGGTTTGGTACGGATGATGCTGCTACATCGCCACTAACCCCTGTATACGTGACAGCTACTGAGGTTCCTGAGTGCTTGCGTGAGGGCAACGGCTCAATGCTTAAGTACTCTGATACATCTATGTTCTGGGTGACTAACCGTGTGGCTCAGTTTGCATACCTACGCTATAATATTATAGGTAAGCACGTGCGTGAGGTGGTTAATCAGTGGGAGACCATGATGATTGCCAAGGTTGTTGATGTTGATGCTCAGCTTGCAGAACTCAAGCCAAAGAAGGCTACGCAGCTTGCTACCGAGTTTACTGTTGCTACTGCTGAGGAGCTGTTCGCTAAGTGGGTAGACCTCGACAAGTACCTTATGATTAAGTATATCGATGGTAACGTAAAGGGCGAGGATGTGAATGGCTTTATCGACAATGGCAACGGCAAGGATATCCCTGGTAAGATTACCCAGCCAGGCTACTCTGAGAAGTGGAAGCGTGCCGTAGCTAAGGATAAGGGCGAGATTTTGAAGGTTGTAACATGGTAAACTAAAACAAGCAAACAATACTATGGAAAGATACGATATCATTGTTATCGGCTCAGGCCCTGGTGGCTATGTAGCTGCTATTCGTGCTGCGCAGTGTGGCAAGCGTGTAGCTATCGTTGAGAAGGCAGATGCCGGTGGCGTATGCCTAAATTGGGGTTGTATCCCCACTAAGGCTCTTGTGCGCTCAGCACAGGTGTATGCCGACTGTAAGGCTGCTGCAACCTATGGCGTAGCAATCGAGGGCGAGGTAAAGCCCGACTGGACAAAGATGGTGGAGCGTGAGCGCATGGTGGCAACAACCATGAACAAGGGCGTTCAGTTCCTCCTTAAGAAGAATAACATCGATGTTATCGCCGGCTTTGGCCGTCTTAAGGCTGCCGACACCGTTGAGGTTGAGGGCGTAGACTACGAGGCTGACCATATCATCCTCGCTACGGGCGCACGTCCACGTGTAATGCCTTTCATGCCTATCGATGGCGAGCATATCATCTCATCAAAGGAGGCTCTCGTGCTGCCTAAACTCCCTGAGACAATGGTCGTTGTAGGCTCAGGTGCTATCGGCTCGGAGTTCGCCTATATCTACGCCACTATGGGCGTTAAGGTGACCATCGTGGAGTATATGCCGCAGATTATGCCTTTGGAGGATGAGGATACCGCCAAGGCTATGGAGCGTGCCTTCCGCAAGCTGCGTGCTACTGTGATGACCTCTACAACGGTTAAGTCTGTTGCTGTTCGTGAGGATGGCAAGTGTGACGTTGTGATTGAGGGTAAGAAGGGCGAGCAGACGCTTGAGGCCGACATCGTACTCCCTGCAGTAGGCATTAAGTCGAATATGGAGGATATGGGCCTTGAGGAGCTTGGTATTGAGATTGAGCGTGATAAGATTAAGGTCGATGAGCATTACAAGACATCGGTAGATGGCGTATATGCTATCGGAGATATCATCGCTACACCTGCCCTTGCGCATGTTGCCTCGGCTGAGGCTATCCACTGCGTGGAGCATATCTGCGGCCTTGAGGCTGAGAGAGTTGATTACTCTACAATCCCATCGTGCATCTTTACCTCGCCTGAGGTGGCATCAGTAGGTCTTACTGAGGCTCAGGTTAAGGCTCAGGGCATCGAGTATAAGGTTGGTAAGTTCCCATATACTGCATCGGGCAAGGCTACAGCTGCTGGCGAGCGTGATGGCTTCGTGAAGCTTATCTTTGATGCTGAGGAGAAGCTTCTCGGCGCACACTTTGTGGGTCACAACGTTACCGAGATGATTGGCGAGCCTACACTTGCTAAGGTCTTGGGTGTCAATGCTCACCGCATTGCTCGCACCATTCATGCTCACCCATCTATGCATGAGGCGGTAATGGAGGCGGCTGAGGATGCACTTGGATGTGCCATCCACATGTAATTTTCGATTATAAGGCAGCATCTGCGGCCTCTCAATCATTGCCCCGAATGGGAAATACGCTCAGTATGTCCCATCCGGGGCAATCTCTTAATCGAGACCACATCTGCAGCCTTCTAATCAAAAATTGTGTCGTGTGATTTTTTTAAGACCATTAGGACCAATGAGACCATTACGAGGTCGGGTATCAGCGTTGTCCGTAACCATCTTAATTGTCCTAATGTCTTAAAGGTCTTAATCTCTTCTTAGAAGCTGTTTTGAATTTTATTTCGAGAAGTCGAAACTATCTTTTGCAGCAACGAACAAACTCTTTCAATAAAATTCAAAACAGCTTCTAAGTGAGGTAGCGATTAGAGTTTTATGCTTAAACTCACTAAACTCCTTAAATTCCTTAAACTATCTATATCCATTTACAGTTCATATCCCTCGATACGGTCGGCATATGGACTCCAACTCTCGGATGATTTATACGCATCAACAGACTCCATTGGTACATAGATGGTTACATCTGGTACTCCCTCGTCTGGGTCTTGGAATAGGTGAGGCTCTAATGTCGGAGGTGTGGTTGCTCGAAGATATATCGACTTAAGCTTCATACAGCCTGCGAGTGCCGAATAGCCAATTTCAGTTACACCACTGCCAAATGTTATAGACTCCAAGTTCTTGCACCATGCAAAGGCTCTGCCCTCAACACTCTCCACACCATCGGGGACTATAATCTCGCTGAGCGACTCGCACATATATAGTGCGCCATCATCAATGACCGTTATGCTCTGGGGTATATCTATCGCCTTAAGCTGATGGCAGTAGTTGAACATCAACTTACTTAGCTTGGATAGGCTGTTTGGCAATACAACACTCTCAAGGCTCTGGCAATCATTGAACGCTCCATCGCCGATAGCCGTAACGCTATTGGGGATGGTGATACTCTTAAGACCTGAATGCTCAAAGGCGTAGTATTCTATTGACTCTATGCCGTCATGGAGTTCTACTTGTTCGATGTTAGAGAATGGAAAAGCGTAGCGCTTAATCTCTGTTATGCTCTCTGGAATGCGTAGTGTTGTAACTCGTTGGTTGTTTACGTAAAGTTCGCCATTGGGTAGATCGTTGCCAAACATAATGGGTCCCATAAAGTCTATCATGCACCATGCAGCGAGGTCATCGGTATATACTCTCTTAAGGTTTGTTACATTGAATACGCTTTGGTCAAGTTGTGTTACGCTTGTAGGGATATTTACGCTCTCAAGGTCTAAACAACGATTAAAAGCCTCATTGTCAATTTTAGTAACACTATTAGGCATAATCACCTCAGTAACACCGCTCTTGTCCTTGAAGTATGCTGGTATAATGGTCGTTAAGTCATCGTCGAATGTCACCTCGTAACGCCACATTGCATACTCATGGCTTACCACCTTTGGGCCTTTGCCATCATTAAGCTCTATTGGCATGCCATTGTTTGTCTTGTACCACAGCTGGTTGCTTAGTGGTCTTGTGCGCATTACATCAATTGTAAACTCGGCGGTTCGTAGCTCGTTCGTGCCATCGCTTATTACGTAGTAGCCACGAGCGCCAACCTTACCCTCGTATAGCTCCTCGCTGAGGTCATCGCACGCAAACTCTGCGTATATTGTTGGGTGTCCTTGTAGTCCATTCCACTCCTCGGCAGAGCCGAGCGTTGCGGGGATTATGGTAGGTTTATCGCTATTATCATAATATAGGTGTAAGGAGAGTAGCTCATGGTGATACTCGACAATCTTGCTGTGCAACTCTTGAGGCTCAATCTCGAGGTATGCCTGAAGTATAGCCCCTCGGAAGCTCTCCTCGCTACACGATATACGCTCAGTGGTGTTGCCACTTGTGGCAACGTATCCAAACTCGCTAATCTGAGGAACAATATCCTTTGGCATGGTGTTATCCTCAGGCGTAGGGCTCTCTACAGTTATGTTACAAGCCGTCATTGATAATAGTAGTAAACATGCTATAAATAATCTTCTCATATCACAGGTTGTTTTATTTGAGTATTCCGACTACAAATTTACACTTTCTCATCCCAATTCTCCAAATTTTCAGCTAAAAAATGGTGGTAGCTGTTAATAGTTGATTTCTCATTACTCATTACTAATTTATATTTTGTATCTTTGCCGAGTAATTAAAAGTGCTATGCGATACTTTATCGAGCTACAATACGACGGTGCGTCATACTTTGGCTGGCAGCGACAGCCAGACGTAGCAACCGTACAGGGAACTATCGAGCAGAAACTCTCGATGCTACGTGGTGTGCCTACCGAGATAGTGGGAGCAGGACGTACCGATACAGGTGTCAACGCCTCGTTCTACGTTGCACATTTCGATACTGAAGAGGCTGTTGATTGCTCGCAGCTTGCCTACAAACTAAACAAGGTTTTACCACCAGATATTGCCATACTACGCATCTATGAGGTGGAGGCTGACCGACATGCAAGGTTTGATGCCCGAGAGCGAGAATATACCTATTTTCTTACGCCTAAGAAGCTCCCGTTTCGACGCTTCTCAGCGTGGCATTATGCAGTAAATCTCGATGTCGAAAGCATGAATTTGGCAGCGGTAAAACTTCTTGAACATGAGGATTTTACGTCGTTTGCAAAACTTAACTCGAACAACAAAACCAACATCTGCCACATAACCCATGCTCGGTGGAGTGTCGAGGCCGACGGAACACTGCGTTTTACCATACGTGCAGATAGGTTTTTGCGCAATATGGTACGTGCCATCGTAGGTACTCTTGTAGATGTTGGTCGTGGCCGCTATACTATCGAGGAGTTCGACGATATCATACGTAGCAGAGACCTCTCACGCTCCTCTGCTGGCGCTGTTGCCTGCGGGCTATTTCTCTCGGATGTAAAGTATTAGCCGATGATGGTAAAAAAGTTGTTGCGTGTAAGGATATTTTTTCGTATCTTTGCACGCAATAATTATGTATAATTATAATCATTCCTACGAAATATGAAGTGTGCAATTATAGGTCATGGCAAGATGGGTCGTGAGATAGAGCGAATTTTGGCTGAGCGTGGTCACGAGGTAGTGCTTGTCATTGATGAGAATAACACAGCCGACCTTACGGCTGAAAATCTTGAGACTGTGGATGTGGCTTTCGAGTTTACGACACCCGATACTGCAGCAGCCAACGTGCGTACTGTGCTTGAGGCTGGTGGTAGGGTAGTGTGTGGCACTACAGGCTGGCTTAAGGAGCTTAAGGCTATGGAGACTTTGGCAGAGGAGCGTGGTGGCGCTCTGTTCTACGCCTCAAACTTCTCCATTGGCGTAAATATCATGTTCCGCATCAACCGTCGCTTGGCAGAGTTGATGAATCCTCACTCGGAGTACAATGTGCGCATCGAGGAGACCCACCATATGTGGAAGAAGGATTCGCCAAGTGGCACAGCAATTACCCTTGCCGAGGGCATTATCGAGGGTCTTGATCGCAAGAGTGCGTGGGTCAACAACCGCAAGGGTAAGGCTGAGGAGATTGAGATTGAGTCACATCGTGAGGGCATGGTGACAGGCATCCATACCATTACCTACGCCTCGGTAGATGACCAGCTCACGCTGACACACAATATCGTTAACCGTCGTGCGTTGGCTCTTGGAGCGGTTGTTGCTGGCGAGTACCTCGCATATAAGAGCGGTGTTCACACCATGGACAACCTCCTATAAACTACGTGTCGGGGGCTTTGCTCCTTACGCTCTAATACTGAAAAATCTATGCAGAAGCTAAAGGATATTTTTGCTGCTGTGGGACGTGTTTTTCGTAGCCCATGGCTCATGGCTGCTATTGTTGCGCTTATCGTTGCTGCGTTTGCCATATGGTATGGCGCAGCATGGTCGCTTGTCATAGCGCTTCCCGTAATTTATGACTACTACATCGGTCACCATTGTGCCAAGCTGCACGCCCGCCTTATGGAGCGTTACGCATGGTATAGGGTGGTGTATGCCGTATGGTGTGCGCTGGTGTTTGCCGTTGTTGTGGGCGTGATACTTCATATGCTCATCTTCCGCTGGGAGGGTGTCTTTCTACTCACGCTTGCCCTTGTGTTTGCCTATGCTTTGTGGGAGGAGCTTAAGTCGAACAGCAAGATATATGTGTGGCTCTATGGCTGGGTACACGCCATAATCTTTGCTACGGTGGTGGCTACCATCATTCAGCTCTATTGGTTCCAGATGTTTGTAATCCCTACAGGCTCTATGGAGAGTACACTCATGGCGGGCGACTACATCCTTGTGAACAAGACCTCGTATGGTCCACGTGTGCCTATGACACCGCTGTCGTTCCCCTTTGTGCATAATACCATGCCTCGCAACGATACCAAGCAGTCATTCTCAACCTTGTGGCAGAGGGATTATCGCCGTCTTGAGGGTTGCGAGCGTGTGGAGCGTGGCGATGTTGTGGTCTTTAACTTCCCTGAGGGCGATACTGTAGCTATGGAGCGTGCTGCTGAGAGCTACTACCAGATGTTGCTCAGCCCGGAGTTTGGCCGTACGCCTGAGGAGCGCCGCCGAAAGATTGCCGAGGGGTATACGCTTGCTGTACGTCCGTTGGATAAGAAGGAGAACTACATCAAGCGCTGTGTGGCTGTTGCTGGCGACACCCTACGCCTTGTGGATGGCGTTGTCTATAACGACAATGTCGCTGAAAGTATGATTCCTAACAAGCAGTATTTCTACGATATCTACAACCGTCGCACAGGCCGTCTGCAGACCAATGTGCTGCTACGTGACAAGGAGCTACAATCTTATGCCGACACTACGCTCTATAAGCTCAGCCTATCGCAGGGCTTTGCTGGCGAGCGTCTTATACCACATACGGTGGCAACGGGATGGACTCTTGATAACTTTGGCCCCCTGTGGGTGCCTAAGGCTGGTGCTGCGGTGGAACTTAACGACTATAATGTGGCACTCTATGGCCGTATAATTGAGGTGTACGAGGGTCATAAGCTTGAGCGTCGTGGCGATGAGTACTTCGTAGATGGCGTTGCTTGTACGGAGTATCGCTTCGAGCAGGACTACTACTTCATGATGGGCGACAACCGTCATGGCTCGCTCGACTCACGTTTCTGGGGCTTTGTGCCTGAGGATCACATCGTGGGTAAGGCGTCGTACGTATGGTTCTCGGTTGACCCCTACCATGGTGGTATACGCTGGGAGCGAATGTTTAAGTCTATAAAGTAGTGTTGTAGAAGTGGCCACCGACTCGTTTAAGACCATTGCCCGCCCTGCCGAGACCACCTACCGACAGCTCAGCAGTAAGTTTCTTACCTATGCCTACCCCGTAGAGAGCGAGGCAGAGATTAAGGAGAGGCTCGATGCGCTACGCAAGCGCTGGTACGATGCCACTCACCACTGCTATGCCTGGCGTTTAGGCCCTCATGGCGAGCAGTTCAGGGCTAACGACGATGGCGAGCCATCACCTAGGGCGGGTAAGCCAATCCTTGGCCAGTTGCTCTCACAGGAGGTGACCAACTGTTTGGTTGTTGTTGTGCGCTACTTTGGTGGCACGAAGCTCGGTGTTCCGGGTCTTATAGCGGCATATAAAGAGTCTACGGCACAGGTGTTGGCCGAGTGCGAGATTGTAGAGCGTACGGTGGATGTGACCATTAGGGTGGAGTTTTCGTATGTGGCGATGAACGATGTTATGCGCATTGTCAAGGATATGCAACCCCGCATCGTGGAGCAGACCTTCGACAACCTATGTACGATGATTCTGTCGATACGTGAGTCGGAGTCAGAACAGCTCATTGGCCGCCTTGAGAAGGTCGAGGGTGCAACGATAAGTGTGGATTAATCATAGAGAGTTAGGGGCGTTTTGCCCGAATTACTAATTGCACATTACTAATTGTAGAGTAATCTTGGAACCAAAGATAGTCATAAAGGGTGCTAAGGTGCATAACCTTAAAAATGTAGATGTGGAGATTCCCCACTCTAAGCTCGTTGTGGTTACGGGTTTGTCGGGTTCGGGAAAGTCTACATTGGCCTTTGATACTATCTTTGCTGAGGGTCAGCGCCGCTATGTGGAGAGTCTCTCGGCGTATGCTCGTCAGTTCTTGGGACGTGTTGAGAAGCCCGATGTGGAGCTTATCGAGGGCATAGCACCCGCTATTGCCATCGAGCAGAAGGTGACGTCACGCAATCCCCGCTCTACGGTAGGCACCACAACCGAGATATACGACTACCTGAAGCTGCTCTTTGCACGTATTGGCCGTACCTATTCGCCCGTTACGGGTGCCGAGATACGCTGCTACGAGGTAGATGATGTGGTGGATAGGGTGCTGCGCATGGATGATGGCCAAAGGGTTGTTGTTGCTGCGCCACTACTCCTAAAGCAGAGCGAGGGCATCGTGGAGCGCATGCTCACATTGGTTGAGGATGGTGTCAATCGTGTGATTTATCGTGGCGAGGTGATGCTTGTGGATGAGTTCATGCCACAGATAACCGCCGATACCGCCACTGATGATGTGTTGGTGGTTGTAGACCGTATTAAGGTTAGCCACGACCAGGATACCATCTCACGCCTCTCGGACTCTGTGGCACGTGCCTTTGGTTACGGCTCAGGACGTATGTTTCTGCAGACTACGGAGCTTGAGAGCTACTCTACGCACTTCGATGAGCAGGGCATGACCTTTGAGCGACCTACCGAACACCTCTTCTCGTTTAACAATCCTTTAGGTGCATGTCCTGTGTGTGAGGGCTATGGCAAGGTGCTGGGTATAGACGAAAACCTTGTTGTGCCAGATAGGTCTAAGAGTGTCTACGAGGGTGCTGTGGCCTGCTGGAATGGTGCCTCAATGAGTCGCTGGAAGCAGGAACTTGTACTTAGCTCCTCAAAGTTTGGATTCCCGATACACACTCCCTATCATGCGCTTAGCGATGCTGAGCGTGAGTTGCTGTGGAGTGGTAACGAATATTTTCATGGCATTAACGACTTCTTTGCCTTTGTAGAGTCCCAACGTCATAAGGTGCAGTATCGTGCGCTCAAGGCTCGCTACGAGGGTAAGACCCTATGTCCCCAGTGTCATGGCTCCCGCCTACGCCCTGAGGCCTTGTATGTTAAGGTGGGAGGCAAGAGCATTGCCGATTTTGTGAGTATGACCATTGGCGAGCTTGTCGAGTTTTTCGATAACCTACAACTCGATGAGCATGACGCAGCCACCGTAGAGCGTGTGCTTACCGAGATACGCAGCAGACTTGGCTATCTTATGGAGGTGGGGCTTGATTACCTCACGCTTGACCGCCTCTCTTCGACACTCTCGGGTGGCGAGTCGCAGCGTATCAACCTCTCAACATCGCTGGGCAGCAACCTTGTAGGCTCTATGTATATCCTTGATGAGCCGAGCATAGGCCTTCATCCACGTGATACCCACCGCCTCATAGGTGTGCTTAAGGAGCTTCGTGACCTTGACAATACGGTCATTGTCGTGGAGCATGAGGAGGAGGTTATGCGTGCTGCCGATTGGATTGTCGACCTCGGCCCTGAGGCGGGAATATGTGGTGGCGAGGTGGTGTATAACGGCCCAGCAAAGGATATCGATAATGCCGATACGCTTACTGCTGACTACCTTGCAGGGCGTAAACATATAGCCACACCTGAGCGCCGACGTGCCGCAGCTGGCCATGTGCGATTGCGTGGTGTAAGACATAACAACCTTAAGAACATAGATGTAGAGATACCTCTCGGCGTGCTGACATGCATTACAGGAGTCTCAGGCTCGGGTAAATCCTCGTTGGCCGATGATGTGTTGTACCCAGCCCTGAAGCGTAAGCTCTCGGATAGTAAGCTCACGCCGGGCGATCACGATGGCATAGATGTGGACACACGCCTACTTCAGGGTGTCGAGATGGTGTCGCAGCAGCCTATAGGCAAGTCTACACGCTCTAATCCCGTAACCTACCTTAAGGCCTACGATGAGATACGTCGCCTGTTTGCCGACCAGCCCTATGCCAAGCATACGGGAGTGCCAGCTACGGCCTTCTCGTTTAATATGCCTGGTGGCAGATGCGAGGAGTGTGAGGGCGAGGGCGTTATCAAGGTATCTATGCAGTTTATGGCCGATGTGGAGCTGCAGTGCGAGGCGTGTGGTGGTAAGCGATTTAAGCCTGAGATACTTGAGGTTAAGTATCGTGGTAAGTCGATATACGACATCCTCGAGATGTCTGTGGATGAGGCTGTGGAGTTCTTCTCTGAGGATAAGACTAACACCACGTGCAAGCGTATCGTGGAGCGCATCATGCCACTGCAACGTGTGGGCTTGGGCTATGTAAAGCTTGGTCAAAGCTCCTCGACACTTTCGGGTGGCGAGTCGCAGCGTGTTAAGCTCGCCTCGTTCCTTACCAAGGAGCGTAGCTCTGAGCGTATCATGTTTATATTTGATGAGCCTACTACGGGTCTTCATTTCCACGACATACGCCGCCTATTGTCGGCCTTTGATGCGCTTATCGAGCGTGGCCATAGCGTAGTTGTCGTGGAGCATAATATGGAGGTTATCAAGTGTGCCGATTGGGTCATAGACCTTGGCCCTGAGGCTGGTAGCGAGGGTGGAAGAGTGGTTGTTGCCGGTACTCCCGACACAGTTGCTGAGTGCCAGGAGAGCTACACAGGAGAGTTTTTACGTAAGAGAAATGAGAGAGTTTGAAACATATATACTGCCTAACGGTATTCGTGGCATACACCGCCAGGTGTCAAGTGGCGTTACGCACTGCGCCTTAGTGGTAAATGCTGGTAGTCGTGATGAGCTGAAAGGGGAGTATGGCGTTGCCCACTTTACCGAGCATGCATTGTTTAAGGGTACTGAACGTCGTAAGGCCTATCAGGTAAACTGCAGATTAGAGAACCTCGGTGGCGAGCTTAATGCCTACACCACAAAGGAGGATACCACGCTGCATGCTACAGCCCTCAGACGTGACTTCAGACGCTCCGTAGAGCTTATCTCGGATGTTATGTTCCACTCTACGTTCCCTGAGAGCGAGCTACGCAAGGAGCGTGAGGTTATTGCTGATGAGATAAACTCCTATAAGCACTCGCCCTCGGAGCGTATATATGACGACTTCGAGGATATGATCTTTCGAGGCTCG
>JAZNQJ010000185.1:0-15323 GCA_045590115.1 Alistipes sp.
GTACGCCAAGTACTACCCATCGGTGGTATTTTTGCCGAGCGTTGTATCTGCAGTCTTCTAATCAAAAATTGGGTCGTGGGGCTGATGGAGGTTGTGGTTAGAGAGTTTAATGAGTTTAGAGAAATTAGAGAAGTTAGTGAATTTAGTGAATTTAGTGTTTGTCCCATAAACTCCTTATACTCCCTAATATCCCTATTTACCCCCCCCCACATAAAAAAAGGCGAGCTATTGCTCGCCTTTCTATTGTGTATCACACTATTAGAACATCTCAATAAGCTCATCGTTTGAGTATGCGTCGGCACCATAGCATGTCTTAAGATATGCCAAACCAACAACATAGTCCTCCTCAGTGAATGAGTCGGTAGCCTCTTTGGCAACAACAACATCGTAGCCAAGTGAGAAGGCATCTGCCGAAGTGTGGCGTACGCACATATGGGCATGCAGACCTGTCATGACAACTGTCTTTACGCCAAGCTCCTTAAGAAGAATGTCAAGGTCGGTCTGGAAGAAACCACTATAGCGACGCTTAGGCACTACGTAGTCGCACTCCGAGAGATTTAGCTCAGGGATAACCTCAGCACCAGGTGTGCCGGCAATAGCATGGTCGCCCCAAATGGTAAGCTCACGATCTATACCCTTGCGGTGGGCATCGTTACAAAAGATTACAGGTACTCCAGCCTTACGTGCAGCATCAAGCAGACGTGCTGTTGCGGGTACAATGGCCTTGCCACGCTCGCATGTTAAAGCACCATAAACAAAGTCGTTGAGCATGTCAACAACCAAGATAGCGGGTTTGTTTAACTTTCCCATAGTAGCTAATGTATAAGTTTGTTGTTTGTTGGATTTATCATTAGGATAAAACTAATTCAAAGTTAGTATCTTTTTTCGTTATTTGCAATAGTTATAGTCAAAATTCTACCTTTTGAACTAATGTTGTTGACAAAGTATAATTTTTGCCTATCATGGCATAATTATTTCCGATTTGCAAGTTGTAGTTTTTGTACTACTTTTGCAAGCGAAATAATTAAATAAAACGACTAAAAAACATAACATATGAATACCAATGCTTTTGCCCTACGAAGTGTAGGCTCTATTGTGAATGAGAATTTTGCTACGGCACGTATATTTAAAAATTATGGTATAGACTTCTGCTGTGGTGGAACTGCAACTCTGGCAGATGCCTGCGCCCAGGCAGGTGCAGAGTTTGAGAGTGTTATCGAGGCTTTGAAGAGTGCAGATGTTGAGCAAGTAGGTGCTATACCCTTTGACAGTTGGCCTACAGACCTACTTATCGACTATGTCCTAAAGATCCATCATCGTGGAATACGTGCCAAAGGCCCTCAGCTACTTGCCGACATTGAGCATGTGGCAGATGTACATGGCGAGCGTCGCCCTGAGCTACGTAAGCTTCTGCCGCTCTTTGCCGACTCGTTGGAGGATCTTGAGAACCACCTGCAGAAGGAGGAGCAGGTGCTATTCCCATACTGTTATAGATTGTTTGAGGCACGAGAGTCTGGCTCGAGATGCGAGGCGATGCACTGTGGTACTGTAGCCAACCCTATACGTGTGATGCTTCGTGAGCATAGCGACGAGGGTACTCGCTACAAGTATATTCGCACGCTGATGAATAATTTTGAGGCACCTGAGGATGCTTGCCCCACTTACCGCCTGATGCTCCAAGACCTTGAGGCATTTATGGATGGTCTGTTCGAGCATATCCACATTGAGAACAACATCCTCTTCCCACGCTTTATCAAGCTCGAAGGGGCAGGTGTATAGACAAAAAAATGGGCTTTGGCCCATTTTTTTTTATCCATTGACTATCGAGTCGTAGTCTCGCATCAGCTGCTCCTTAAGGTCGCCTATTGAAGAGAAGCGCTTCTCATCCCTTAGCTTCTCGACCAGCCTGACGCATAGCCTACGACCATATAGGTCGCCGCTATAGCCTATAACGTGGGTCTCCAAGAGTAGCTCCTTGCCACCCACCGAGGGACGTATGCCCACGTTGGACATTGCACGATACTCCACGCCATCAATGACTACCTCAGAGCGGTATACGCCACGCTCTACGTTGTAGCCCTCGAGCGACATATTTGCTGTTGGGAAGCCCAAGGCTCGCCCTATCTTCTTGCCATGAATAACCTCTGCCTCGATATCTATCTGCATATTACTCCTTAAGTTGACCTGTTAGTCGACGCACCACGCCATACTCCGAGAAGAACTCACGAGCGATGACACGTGCAACGGTATATAGAGGTATTGCCAGCAACATGCCCAACACGCCACCGATATGTCCCGAGATTAGTATCACAATGAATATCTCCAAGGGGTGGGCATTGACACGCTCAGAGTAGAGCGTAGGCTGTATGATAAAGTCATCTATGAGCTTTACCGCCATGATTGTGCCGGTGATGACCGTAACGGTATATCCTATGTTGCCATCAATAGGTGTGATGATGCCCATGACCACCGACATCATGCATCCCATGACGGGGCCGGCGTAGGGGATAAGGTTCATCACGCCCATGATAAGTCCTGTGATTAGGGCGTTGCTAAACTTCATGCCAAAGAGCATCATCGCTACTGAGATAACAACCATGAGTATCGTACTCTCAAATAGCAGACCGCCAAAGTAGCGTGTGAGTAGTGCTGTGATTGAGTCTATGGCGTGGTAGATGTTATCACGAATACGCTCTGAGAAGAACATGGCCACAATCTTGTAGAATAGTCCCTCATCACGCAGGAAGAAGAAGGTAATGAACGTTACGGAGAACATGCCAATAGCTACCGACACTACTGAAGATGCCACATTAGAGAATGTGGTAAGCATATCCTTGTTGATAATCCCCGAGAATGTTCCCTCTATGAGTTTTACAACATCTATGACAGGCTTCGAGAAGAATTGGTTTACGGAGTTCTCAAACTCAGTAAGTGGTGTCTTGAGCGACTCGGCAAGACCGTTCCAGTCGAGTGCTAAAAGCTCATCTACCTTGCCAATGACAAGTGGTACGAAGATGATGCCGAGAGTGCCTATCACAATCCACATGACAACAAGTGTGATACTCGCTGCCATGGTGCGTGATAACTGCCAGCGACCAACCTTAATCTTTGTAAGGTATTTTACCAGCGGGCGACCGATGATTGCCAACACCGCAGCGATAAGGATGTAGGCCACCACGCTCGATAGATACCATACTATGCCGAGTACAGCAGCTATGATTATGATGGTCACAAGACCCTTGACTACCTTACTTAGTTCCATAGTGTCCGATGTGTTATGCTCGACGCTTTAGGCGTGCTATAGGTGTCTGCGAGCCGATTACAGGGTCGCCAATTTCGACAAATAGCTCCGAATCCTTAGGTATGAGGATGTCGACACGTGAGCCGAACTTGATAAATCCCATGACGCTATTCTGCTCCACGTCGTTGCCCGACTTCATGTATGACACGATGCGTCGTGCCACGAATCCCGCAATCTGGCGTATAAGCACCTTGCGCTCATCCTTGAGGCGTATTACGGTTGTGGTGCGCTCGTTCTCGGTCGATGACTTAGGGTGCCATGCTACGAGGAAGCGGCCATGGTGGTGCTTGAAGTACTCTACATTACCGCCTACAGGGAGCCAATTCATGTGTACGTTGGTTACCGACATGAAGATAGATATCTGCATCATCTCCTCCTTAAGATACTCATCATCGGTCACCACCTCGGTAACAACCACACGACCATCGCATGGCGAGAATATAAGCTCCGAGTCGTGAATCTGTACTCTGCGAGGCTCGCGGAAGAATGCTGCTACAAAGAACCAGAATATAAAGAGGAAGCCTGCCATAAACCACATGATAGCGATGTGCGTGTCTATGAGTAGGTAGACAAGCAACCATATTGATAGGCAGATAAGACCTGTGATCAGAATAATGAGGTAACCCTCCTTGTTAATCTTCATATGTTTTAGGTTTAGTAGTTTACGATTAACTGCCAGCAGATTAGATAGAAGAAGGCAAAGGGTGCTGAAACCAGCAATGCATCAAATCTATCGAGCATGCCGCCATGACCTGGCATAATGTTTCCTGAGTCCTTGACACCCGCCTCACGCTTGAACATCGACTCCACAAGGTCGCCAAGCACACCTGTTATGGCAACAACGAGTGCAAGGCCCATCCATAGGGTGTAGCTGCTATCCAAGACATATGCTCCAAGTGCGCCTACTGCCACAGCACCCACTATGCCACCAAAGAATCCCTCCCATGACTTCTTGGGTGAGATACGCTCGCAGAGACGGTGCTTGCCTAAGGTGATGCCCACGAGGTAGGCAAACACGTCGTTGGCCCATACGATGAAGAGGTAGAAAAGGAAGCATAGTGGCTCCCACTCGCCAATCCATATTAACGATGGTATGAAGAGCATTATCGACAATGGTAGTGCTACGTACAGTACACCAAGCAATGTCGTTGCGGTGTTGCGCATAGGTGTCTCAGAGAATCTAAACAGCTCGATAACAAGCGTTAGAGGTATGCTTATCACAAGGAGCATTAGACCCATTAGCAACATGTTGTCATACTCCATAAAGCCGCTACTATGGCTATCGAAGAATGGTAGTGTTGCGCAGGCGAAGAGTATGATTCCTGTGGTTAGACCTGTGACAAGTTGAGGCTTAGAGCCGTTGTGGCGAGCCATTTTGTAGAACTCTATAAGGCCGATAAACATAATGGCAAATAGCAGTAGAGCATAGCTATAGATACTTAGCGATGCGCCCACAACGATGGCCAATAGCACAGCACCACTTGCGGTGCGAACTAAGAAATTTTTCAGCTTGTCACTCATAGTTAGTTTGGTTTTGTTACTCCTTACTCTACCTCTTTACTCTCTACCTCAGGTGTAGCCTCCTCAGCAACCGATGGCTCGGTGACGCTCTCCTTGCTCTCCTCGCTCTTAGGCTCGTTAAGCTCCTTTTCGATCTGCTGTGCGCTCTTGCCAAGGATGGCCTCTACATCCTCCGAGAAGATTGTCTCCTTGTCAAGTAGTAGGTCGGCCATGCGCTCGATGTTCTCACGCTCCTCGCTGATGATGTTGCGTGTAAGTTCTACGGCCTCATCTACGATGCGACGTACCTCCTCATCAATGGTTACGGCAGTCTGCTCCGAGAATGGCTTGGTGAATGTATCACGCTGGCCTGTAGCGTCGTAGAAGCTTATGTTGCCAACCTTAGGACTCATGCCGTAGTATGCCACCATGGCATATGCGGTCTTTGTGGTGCGCTCAAGGTCGTTGATAGCTCCTGTGCTGGTGATGTCAAGCAACATCTGCTCGGCAATACGTCCACCAAGCAGGCCTGCGAGCTTGTGCATGAAGTGTTCCACATTATGGTTTACACGCTCCTCAGGCAGATACCATGTAGCGCCCAGCGAGCGACCACGTGGGATAATCGTAATCTTGAGTACAGGGTCGCAGTTCTTAAGCCTCCACATTACGGTGGCGTGTCCCGCCTCGTGTATTGCTGTGGCACGACGCTCCTTAGGAGTCATCGGCATATTGCGACGCTCAAGGCCACCTACGATACGGTCGATGGCGGCGAGGAAGTCCTCCTGAGTTACGCAATCCTTATCGTTACGTGCGGCGATGAGTGCTGCCTCGTTACATACGTTTGCAATGTCGGCACCCGCAAAGCCTGGTGTCTGCTTAGCGAGGAACTCTCTGTCGAGCTTGCTGTCGAGCTTAAGACGCTTGAGGTGTACGTCGAAGATCTCTTTACGCTCCTTAACATCGGGCAGACCCACCTCGATCTGACGGTCGAAACGTCCAGCACGCATAAGCGCCTTGTCGAGGATGTCGACACGGTTTGTTGCGGCAAGCACGATGACACCAGCGTTTGTCTGGAAGCCATCCATCTCGGTGAGTAGCTGGTTGAGGGTGTTCTCACGCTCATCGTTGCCCGAGAATCCTGAGTTCTTTCCTCGTGCGCGGCCAATAGCGTCAATCTCATCGATGAATACGATACATGGTGCCACCTTCTTGGCCTGCTCAAAGAGGTCACGAACACGTGAGGCACCTACGCCCACAAACATCTCAACAAAGTCGGAACCTGATATTGAGAGGAATGGTACGTTTGCCTCGCCCGCTACAGCCTTGGCAAGCAGTGTCTTACCGGTTCCTGGAGGGCCTGCGAGGAGTGCGCCCTTAGGTATCTTAGCACCCAATGCACGATACTTGTCTGCCTTGCGTAGGAAGTCTACAATCTCCATAATCTCGACCTTAGCCTCCTCCAATCCGGCAACGTCCTTGAACGTAACCTTATCCTTGTTGTTCTTGTCGGCCATCTGCGCACGTGCCTTGCCCACGTTCATGATTCCACCGCCACCGCCGGCGCCACCACCTGCACCACGCATCATGCCACGCATGATGAAGAACCATACGAGGATAATGAGTAGCCATGGGAGAAACTCGATGAGATACTCGCCCCAGCCCTTCTCCGAGCGCTGATACTTAATCTTCACCTTTTCTGCCTCGATGCCCTGCTCTACGGCCTTAGCCTCCGCACGCTCGATGTTTGATTGGAAGAGCTGTACATCGCCTCCGGTGTTAAACGTAATGTGCGCACCTGTTGTTGGCATGCCCTTGAAGCGCTCATCCTTAGCAAGGCTGTCTACCATAGCCTTGGTAAGGTATACGTCGGCGTTCTCACGATCCTTAACAACAATACGCTCCACACAGCCATTCTCAACAAGGCCGTTAATCATATCCCAATCGCCCTCGATAGGACGACCCTCTGTCTCGCCAAATAGCGAGGCACCAATTATTCCTACAGCCACCAATGCCCAGAACCACATAAAGCTAAAGCGTGGTCCACGTGGTGTGCTGGCTCTATTCTCTGCCATAAACTCTTAAATTATCTCACAAATCACTTTCACAAAATCTAAATGTCAAAAAATGCATTTTATTGCATTAGTCGCCAAACTCGTAGCGTTTCATAGGCGCATCAGCCCAAAGCTCCTCAAGGCGGTAGAAGTCACGAAGGTCGGTCTGGAAGATGTGGACAATAACATCGGTGTAGTCCATAGCTACCCAGAAGGAATTCTGACGACCCTCAACACGTACGGGCCACTCGTGCATAACCTCGAAGACCTTCTCCTCGATGCTCTGCGAGATGGCATCTACCTGTGTTGTTGAGTCGGCATGACACACTACAAAATGCGAGCAAATCGCACCGTCAAAGCCCGAAAGATCGAGCGATACGATGCCCTGTCCCTTCTTGTCGTCAATACCCTCTACTATCGCATTGATAAGTTTCTCTAAGTTCTCCATAATAATCGTTTTCTAATCGGTTGTTTAGTCCCATGTTGCACGTCGCATTATGCGTGCGCACGTCATGTGATAAAATATAATCTTGGCAAAGATAGGAAAAAAATGTGAGAAATGCAAGCCTCGAATATAAAACAACAATGGGTAGACATTGCGCTGTCTACCTATTGTTAAGAATATGGTCTTTTTTGATCAGTCTAAATCTTCTCCTGATCAACACACTTTAGGATTGTTTTACGTAGTGCTTCGACGATTGATTGCTTCACGTAGGTGCGGCTTACGGCCAACGCCACACGACGTGATGTAGCACCCTTGGCGATGCTCTTTACTCGGTCTTGACGCTCCTCCGGAATGAACTCTAAGGCCATCTCCGGAATGATGGTCATGCAGGATGTGCAGTCGACCATTCGCATTAGCGTATCGAGCGATCCTGACTCAAAGTAGAAGTGCGATGGGATGTCGTGAGCTGCCTGGCAAAGCTCAAATATCTGGTCGCGCATACAGTTGCCTCGGCTAAGGAGGATAAGGTCTTTAAAATCAATGTCTTCAATACGTATGTTTGAACGCTCAAAGAGTGGGTGTGAGGGCGATAGGTAGGCGTAGAAATGGTCGCTGAATAGGTCATGCTCCGTAATGCCCTCGCCACATGTTCCAGAGGCTACCAATGCAGCATCAATACGGTCGTGCTTTAGCGACTCTATAATGTCGGCCGTAACCATCTCGTGAATCTCAAGCTCTACCTTTGGGTACTCCTTGATGAAGGTGGGTATAAACTTGTGTAGCAGGTATGGTGCGATAGTAGGGATAACACCCAAACGCATGCGTCCTGCGCACTCGCCACGAAGCTCGGCTACAGACTCACGAATATAGTTATATGAACGGAGTGTCTCACGAGCATTTTCAAGTACAATTTCGCCAACAGCAGTAGGGATGATTGGCTTCTTTGTGCGGTCGAGAAGCACTGCGCCAAGCTCCTCCTCGAGGGCTTTTATCTGCATCGAGAGCGATGGCTGAGTCACGAAACAATGCTCTGCGGCGAGCGAGAAACTGCCACAATTTGCCACCGCCATAAGGTATTCAAGCTGAATTATTGTCATGGTTAGTAGATGTTATGGTTATAAGACTGTGTGTTAATAGCACTACAAAGTTATAAAAAAAAATTATATATCAACTCTTTTTATATGAAACTTACCAAATTTTTGCTACTTTTGTCGCTTGCGAGCGTATTATATGGTATGCGCATGTGTTACCGATGAAAAATTTTGACAATATGAAAAAGATAATTCTTACAGGAGACCGCCCTACGGGCAAACTACATTTGGGACATTTTGTTGGCTCGTTGAGTAATCGTGTCGAGTTGCAGAACTCTGGCGAGTATGACGATATCTATATTATGATTGCTGATGCCCAGGCACTTACCGATAATGCTGACAACCCTGATAAGGTGCGTGAAAACATTATTGAGGTGGCGCTCGACTACCTGTCGTGTGGTATTGACCCTGAGAAGTCGACAATCTTCATTCAGTCGTACGTGGCGGAGCTAACCGAGCTTGCCTTCTACTACATGAACCTTGTGACCGTACAGCGCTTGCAGCGCAACCCAACTGTTAAGGCCGAGATTCAGCTTCGTGGCTTTGCCGAAAATGGCGAGGCTGAGGATAACCTCCAGCGCAAGGGTACTCCTGTGGGCTTCTTCACATATCCTATCTCTCAGGCTTCGGACATCACTGCATTCCGAGCTACCACCGTACCTGTAGGCGCTGACCAGGAGCCTATGTTGGAGCAGACACGTGAGATTGTCCATAAGTTCAACTCAACATATGGCCCAACGCTCGTAGAGCCTGAGATTATGCTGCCTAAGAACTCTGTATGTATGCGTCTGCCAGGTACTGATGGCAAGGCTAAGATGTCAAAGTCGTTGGGCAACTGCATCTATCTGTCTGACTCGCCAGCCGAGGTTAAGAAGAAGGTTATGAGCATGTATACCGACCCTGACCACCTCCGCATCGAGGATCCGGGCAAGGTTGAGGGCAACTGTGTGTTTACCTACCTTGATGCCTTCTCACGTCCTGAGCATTTCGCAAAATACTGCCCCGACTATGAGAACCTTGAGGCTATGAAGGAGCATTACCGTCGTGGCGGTCTTGGCGATGTTAAGTGCAAGAAGCTGCTTATCGCTGTGCTTGAGGAGCTGTTGACACCAATACGTGAGCGTCGTAGCTACTACGAGCAGCATATCGAGGATGTATACGCAATCCTTAAGCGTGGCTCTGACCGCGCACGTGCCACCGCAGCGGCAACACTTGAGGATGTGCGTCGTGCTATGCGCATCAACTATTTCGAAGATAGCGAGCTTATCGCGCGCCAGGCTGAGCAGTATCGTAAGTAGTCCTTAGCGACTTGCCCAAACATTGTATGATAAAACTCGAACAAAATATTAAGGATCGTATCTACGAGGGCTTTCAGAGCCTGACGCACCGCCTGTCAAACTCGCAGGTGATGGCCATATTGGCTATCCTTGTCGGTCTGTGTGCTGGCGTTGGAGCCTTCGTGTTCAATACGTTGCTACACACCATCACGCAGCTACTCACGTCGTGGACTCCCGATGACCAGGCGCAGTGGCTCTACTTGGTATACCCCGGTATCGGTATCATTCTCGCCACGTTGTTTGTGAAGTATATCGTCAAGGATGGTATCTCGGAGGGTGTTACTCGTGTGTTGTATGCCATGTCACGTGGTGGCTCACGCATCAAGGGACACAACACCTGGACATCCATTGTGGGTGGTGCTACCACCATCGGCTTTGGTGGCTCTGTGGGTCCTGAGGCACCTATTGTGCTTACGGGTGCTGCCATAGGCTCGAATATCGGTAAACTTGCCCGCCTTAACTACAAGAATATCTCACTGCTGCTATGCTGTGGCGCAGGTGCTGCGGTGGCAGCTATCTTTAAAGCCCCAATTACGGGTGTGGTATTCGTGCTTGAGATTTTGATGCTCGACATCACCTCAAAGTCTATCATTCCGCTACTCATGGCATCGATGACGGCGACAATCACCTCGCTGGTGTTGCATGGCTTCTCGCCAATCATCGCCGTATCGCTCTCGGCCGACGATATGTTCAAGGTGGCTCAGGTGCCTCTGTTTGTGCTGTTAGGCTGCTTCTGCGGTGTGATGGCATACTACTTCACGTCGGTAAACTCTAAGGTGGGTGGTTTCTACAACTCTATAAAGGTGCAGTGGAAGAAGTGGCTCTATGCCGGTGTCTCGCTCGGTATTCTCATCTTCCTCTTCCCACCGCTTTATGGCGAGGGTCACGATAGCTTTGGCTCGCTGATGTCGGGAGGTACGTCGGAGCTGTTCAACAACTCTATCTTCTACTCGTTCAGCGATTCCGATTGGTTTATCATCATCTACCTTATTGCCATCATGCTGTTTAAGGTTGTGGCTATGGCTACGACAAATGCCGCTGGAGGTGTGGGTGGTACCTTTGCGCCATCGCTATTTGTGGGTGCCTTTGCGGGTGCTACCATTGCGGTGATATGTCGCTCGATATTTGGTTGGGATATCTCTATCACGTCGTTTACGTTGGCAGGTATGGCAGGTGTGATGTCGGGTGTGATGAAGGCGCCGCTGACCTCTATCTTCCTTATCGCTGAGCTGTCGAGTGGCTATGGACTGTTCATCCCGCTGATGATCGTATCGTGTGTGTCGTTTGCCGTAAACTATGGTCTTGATCGTGACTCGATATATACCAAGCAGCTACGTATGCGTGGCGAGCTACTTACTCACGATAAGGACTCTTCGGCATTCGTATTTTTGCGTCTCGACCAGCTCATGGAGACCGACTTTATACGTATTCGTGAATCACTCACGCTGGGCGATATTGTGAATATCATCTCAAACGCACGTCGTAACATCTTCCCTGTGGTGGATAACTACGACAAGCTCATTGGCGTTGTGCAGCTCGATGACCTGCGCCACGACATGTTTAATCGTGACAAGTGGCATACGCCTATCACTCACTATATGATTCAGCCACCCGATAAGATTCTCGAACACGAGATGATTCAGAGCATCATGCCTCGCTTTGAGCAGGGCAATACCTGGATGCTTCCGGTGGTGGACAAGCAGAACCACTACCTCGGCTTTATCTCCAAGTCTCGCATCCTAAATGCCTACCGAGAGGCCTTGGTTAATGTGTCGCAGGTAGACTAATTTCTGGTAATTAGGAGTGAGTAATTAGGAATTTTCAATAAATAGATAATTTAAAAAACAGAGATAAAATGGCATTACAATGTGGAATCGTAGGACTACCGAATGTTGGTAAGTCGACACTATTTAACTGTTTGTCGAATGCTCGTGCGCAGGCGGCAAACTTTCCGTTCTGTACTATCGAGCCTAACGTGGGCGTAATCACCGTACCTGATGAGCGCCTCACGAAGCTCGTGGAGATTGATAATCCGAAGCGTGTTGTGCCAACAACAATCGAGATTGTCGATATCGCAGGCTTGGTTAAGGGTGCATCCAAGGGCGAGGGCTTGGGTAACAAGTTCTTGGCTAACATCCGAAATACTAACGCCATCATCCACGTGTTGCGTTGCTTCGAGAATGAGAATATCACACATGTAGATGGCACTGTAGACCCTGTGCGTGATAAGGGTATCATCGATACCGAGCTTCAGCTCAAGGATCTTGAGACCATCGAGAATCGTATCGGCAAGTGCCAGAAGCAGGCTACTGCGGGCGATAAGCTCGCTAAGCGTCAGTACGATATCTTGTGCCGCTATAAGGAGGCTTTGGAGCAGGGACTCTCGGCACGTACCGTAGAGCTTACCCCCGAGGAGCGCAAGGCGGTGTGGGACTTGAACCTGCTTACCGACAAGCCTGTGTTGTACGTATGCAATGTTGATGAGAGTGCTGCCGTAAAGGGTAATGCCCACACTGAGGCTGTGCGTGCGGCTATCGCCAACGAGAAGGCTGAGATGCTTATCGTGGCAGCGTCGGCCGAGGCCGATATCGCCGAGCTTGAGACCTTTGAGGAGCGTCAGATGTTCCTTCAGGATATGGGCCTTGAGGAGTCGGGTGTGAGCCGTCTTATTAAGGCTGCTTACCGTCTGCTCGACCTACAGACATTCTTTACTACAGGTGCTGATGAGAGCCGAGCATGGACCTTCCGTCGTGGCATGAAGGCTCCTGAGACCGCTGGTATCATCCACACTGACTTTGAGCGTGGATTTATCCGTGCAGAGGTTATAAATTATCAGCAACTTCTCGACTGCGGCTCTTTGGCAGCAGCACGTGATAAGGGCCTTATCCGCTCCGAAGGTAAGGAATACATTATGCAGGACGGAGACGTTGTTCTCTTCAGATTTAACGTTTAATTCTATAAAAATACCCCCAAAAGCAGTAAAATGCTGTTTTTGGGGGCTTTTTTTGTGAAAAATTAACGTATTTTTGCGGTTTTTAAAGATTTTTGAGTATTTTTTGCCGATAAATAGAGTGAGGTATTTTGTTTTTTACTAAATTTTGATAAATATATCTTTCTCATTTGTCAGGAGGAAAAACGTATGCATAAAAGGAATTTGTTTAAGCGTATTATCTCAGTTACACTTGCAATCGTTATGGTTGTAGGTGTATTGCCGTTTGTGGGCGGCAAAATATGGAAGGCTGTAGCCGGCACTACAGTTCAGACATATGAGGCACTTAAGGAGGCTCTTGAGCCTACTCTTGCGGAAGGAACTGCAGATGTTAGCATCGTTCTCGGTGCGGATATCGATATCACCGATACGATCACTATCGATGAGCCGGGTGTATACAGAGTTACATGTGACAGCGATAAGTACAAGTTCTATACTTCTTCGCAGCTCAGCGGTGCACTCTTTAACATTACAAATGCAGATGCGACTGTAATCTTCAAAGATGTAACCATCGAAGATGCAGCTTCACAGTCATCTGTTATTATAAACGGCGGTTCTTTCATCATGGATGAGGTTTCCGTAATTGATAATGATGTTTCAAATGATATCGTAACAAATAACGGTAAATTCTACGTTAACAATTCAACCTTTGCCGGTAATAAGTCTGCTGCATCCGTTATGGCGGCAAATTCCGCTGTTATTTCCGGTGTTGCCGACGGCGCAGAAACATACGTTCTTAATACAACAATCACAGGTAACGATAAAGTAGGCGTTAAGTCCGCTGTTAACGTTACCACCAAACTTGCAAGTTCACTCGTAGTTTCAAACTTCTACTCGGGCACAGAGAAGGATTTGGAACTTGCAGGTGCTAACAGCTTGGTTGCATACACATTGTACGGAACTGCAAACAACAATGCAGGCACAACAATGGACCATGCCATGCAGGAAACTGACAATGATAAGAGAATCTTTAATGCATACGATAAGATAACAGGAAAGCCGCTTGTTTACGGTGGCGTTGTATATCTAAACGGCAATCATAAGGCATATACTCAGTACGGCACAGTTACATACTTTAGTTATAATGATCCTGCAAACGTAATTGCTGCCTACAAGACAGCAGACGGTGCCGGTTCTGACGGCAAACCGGTTGGACTCACTGCATGTACAGATGAGGACAATGTAAATATGTCTATCGTACAGCAGTATCAGACCGGTACGGATCGTAATTTTGTAATGTATTCACAGGCACCGGTAGGTTCTGCACAGTCCAGTACAACAAAATTCTATTCACTTACAATAAAAGATTCTGAAAACGGTGAGGTTACCGGAACAATTCAAAAGGTTTATCCGGCAAACACATTGATTACACTTACTGCTACTCCGGATTCCGGATATGCCTTTATTCGCTGGGTAAATGAAACTGACAGTGAGAATCGCTTCGAGGCAGGTACCAACGAGGAGTTCTCGTTCAACATCACATCTGACACTATCATAAGTGCTACATTTGCAAAGCGTGTTGACAATGTCAGCGTTACACTCAATTTGGGCGGCGAGAAATGGCTTGATCAGGATGTAGAGCTCTATCAGTTCGGAACGGTTCAGGTGGATAACGAACTTACATTTGATTCAGTAAGTCAAAAATATACAGGATCTGTTTATACAGGTGTTTATGACATTTATGTAAATCAGAAGGATTCCGGTGTTGATCTTTCAGTTGATGAAAGCGGCGGTTCGGAAGTTGTAAACTATGCAACAATTCAGTATAACGGAAACGGCGGCGACGGTACTGCTCCGGAGAAACAGAATGTTTCCGTAGGCACAAAGATAACTATCGCAGGTCAGAACTCCTTGACTAAAGATGAGTATACTTTTACAGGTTGGACAAAATCTCATGACATAAGCGGTACTGTTTATGCAGCGGGTTCTGAGTACACTGTAACAGAAAACACAACCTTCCTCGCAAACTGGAAATCTATTTATGCCGATGCGGAAGTTGTTGTAAGGCTCAACGGTGTTCCGATGGGTAATTTCGAGGTTAAGTTTAAGAGCAAGGCGAGCGGCAGAGAATTCCTCGCTGCTTATGAAGACGGAATGTACACCTCGAGACTCGATAATGACGGTGAATATGAGATTTTTATCAACGGTATACCGGTAGGTGTTTTGGACACAGATGACCTTACTCGTAAGACCTTTGATTATTATACTGTTACCTATTACGGAAACGGCAATGATGACGGTCAGGCTGATATAGAGAAGACTGTACTTTCCAACACACCGTATGCTTTAATCGGTAATACATATTCAAAGACAGGTTATGATTTCGTTGCATGGAATACTAACCAAAACGGCACAGGTTCACGCAAACAAGCGGGTGACGAGGTTAGAATTACAGGCGAGACCGGATTCTATGCAATGTGGGATGCCAGAAACTATCTCGTTACATATGATGTAAACGGCGGCAATGAACTTCCGGAGAATCTTTGCACTAAATATATCGATTTCGGCGAGAGATATAACCAGTTGCCGACACCGACACGTACAGGATATAACTTCCTCTATTGGACACTTGGCGATAAGATGATCGTTCCGGAAACACTTGTTGAGAC
>JAZNQJ010000186.1:0-1619 GCA_045590115.1 Alistipes sp.
ACCACTCCTCGCCACGAATAACATGCGAAACCTCCATAAGGTGGTCATCGACAATGTTTGCAAGGTGGTATGTTGGCAGTGCATCAACAGACTTATACAACACCTTATCATCCAACGTAGAGGTGTTCATCTCAACATGGCCACGAATCAGGTCATCCATCTTGACAACCTCGTTCTCAGGCATCTTGAAACGTACAACCCACTGGTCGCCACGTGCTATGCGTGCCTCAACCTCCTCCTTTGATAGGCTGAGCGATGTAGGTAGCTTCTCACGCACCTCGCAGTTATAGGCAAAGGTCTTACCAGCCTCCTCAGCCTCCTTACGTAGCGCATCAAGCTCCTCAGGGGTATCAAAGGCGTAGTATGCCCAGCCAGCATCCACAAGCTGCTTAGCATACTTTAAGTAGATATCACGACGCTCACTCTGGCGGTATGGGGCATGTGGGCCTCCTACGCCTACACCCTCATCAATCTCAATACCACACCACTTGAGCGACTCTATTATATACTCCTCGGCACCTGGGACAAAGCGCTGTGAGTCGGTATCCTCGATACGAAGAATCATCTTACCGCCATGACGGCGTGCAAAAAGGTAGTTATATAGTGCTGTACGCACACCTCCGATATGCAATGGGCCGGTAGGGCTTGGTGCAAATCTTACTCTTACTTCTCTACTCATTATCTTATGTTTTTAGTTATTACGAATCTTATACTCGGCACGTACTGTAACACGTGCCTTCTTCTCTCGTGACGATAGGTTGAACGAGCCTCCCGCCGAGAACTCTTCATTGCCTGTTGCCGAGGTAATCTGGAACACACCAGCACGTGAGTTTGACAGCTCACCAAGGCGTGACTGCGAGTTGGTAGCGATTATCTCAGCACGCTCACGAGCATCCTTTGCCGCAGCACCTATAAGGTCGTGCTTAACGCCATCGAGCTGTGTGTAGTAGTACAAAGGCTCGTCGACCGACACCATAACGCCCTCAGCCATGAGTGAGGGAAGCGCACGTGCGGCAACCTCCACACTATCTATCTCCATCGACTCGATGCTAAACGACTGACGCAACACGTAGCCCACAAAGCGCTCGCCACGATAGTCACCATCCTCATAAACATTCGAGAATACCTCACGTGCTGAAGGCATTGCAAATGAGATGCTCTCAGCCTTAACACCCTTCTCAACGAGGAACTCACGTACTTGCTTACTCTGCTTCTCAAGCTCTACATAGCCTGTTGCAGCATTCTCGTTACGTATGGTGATATCGCCATTGATAACCACCATATCTGATGTAAACTCTGTCTCGGCAAGGCCTGTGACGGTGATTGTACCCTGACCACGTGACTTGGTGGTATAGGCCGCAGCAAGCACCATGGCGGCAAGCACCACAGCCGATGAGCAGATGATATATTTCCACAAATTATCCATAGTAATACACCATTATACGTTAAACAAAAAGTGCATGATGTCGCCATCCTCAACAACATACTCCTTGCCCTCGATACCAATCTTACCCACATCACGGCAAGCACGCTCCGAGCCAAGCTCCACGTAATCGGCATACTTGATAACCTCGGCACGGAAAAATCCACGCTCAAAGTCAGTGTGGATGATACCAGCG
>JAZNQJ010000187.1:0-12265 GCA_045590115.1 Alistipes sp.
CCTCCCTCTCCCTCTCCCTCTCCCTCTCCCCTCCCCGCCTAACTACTGCTCCAAGGGATGTCTCCATTTATTAATGCACTCTCTACAAATTGTGAGATAAAATTTGTTATTAGTAGCATAAATTGCTATATTTGTACTACCACTGCGGAATACGCAGTGTTTTAGATGGCATTTAGGGCTATTGTTTCGTGAAGTAAAACGACCAAAATTATTAAACGAGCAGACAATAGGCACATTAAATGCTCACGCCACATGGCGTGGGTGTGCTTATGTTCGTATGGGTACTTGGTCGTCCCTTCTTCCGATAGGCACTACCCACGTTTCTTTTTATAGGTATTCTCCTGATTTTAAGTTAAACGGTTGCTATCTGTTGATAATGACACTTATTGTTTAACTTAAAACTTCAATGTATCATGAAAAAATTATTTACTTGGTTGTTAATTGCCATTATTGGTTGTGGTGCTATTTCTGCCTGCGATGATAGTGATGACAATCATGAAGCGGTGCGCCCTACTCCTGGCCCTACAAAGCAGAGGACTATCTCGAAAATTTCTGCTCATTATGGTTATTTCGAGGGATACACTGGACATTATGAGTATAATTTTACATATGACGGTAGCAAAAGAGTTATAGAGGTAGATGTCTGGAGAGTAGGAACCGAACGCGGTTATATTAATATAGATTATGTTTCGCCTAGTACTATCAGTATTGGAGATGGCAATTTTGGAGATAGACGACAAGTAGACATCAATAATCTAGGATATATAACGTGTGATGGTCTTTCTACGTTTACTTATAATTCCAAGGGGCAATTAACCAATGATAGCTATTATATGCCAAGCGATAGTGATGACGGAGCAGATTATAGTCACACTACTATATACACTTGGAGTAACGACAATATAGCGCGTGTGCAGCAAAATTATAATGGGAACCTATGGAATTTACGTGTAAAGTATAACGATAAAGATACAAATGCTGTAACCCTTGACCTAAATTGGTTTGTTGATCCAATAAATGCTTTTGGATCGGCAAATGTAGATTTTGAGCTTGCCACAATAGGCCTTATGGGTAAGCGATGCAAGAATTATATAACCGAATTATTAATTGATGAGGATGATGATTGGAGGGTTACATACGATTGGACTTACGATAGTGAAGGCTATCCTATAGAGTGTGTAGCTACTGAGTATACAAATAGCGATAAGATGACTTCTAGATATTTCTTCGTATATAGCGACTAAACTACTAACGTTCTTTAAGGTTTGCGCAGAGCAAGAGGAGTGGGGCGATGGTAGTGCCAAAGGCATCGGGTTGTGGTGTTGTAGCTGAGGGAGTTTACTCACTATTAGCTACAATGCCACAACTCGTTATATTGCATAGCAATATGCCATCTCCACAAAACTCGCAGGTTACTCTGCCACGCCGCGAGAATCGTCAGTAGTTTTTTCAGAATTTATAATGAAAAAGTAATAGGCGGGAGTTTCACAACTGCCGCCTATACCCTCAGAATTAAATTCTGAAAAAACTACTAACCCAAACTTAAATAAATGAAGAAACCTAACTACGTGGTTGGACCAGCGTAGCTATACGAGGAATGTGCAATCCTCGTGCCAAGATAACGTGTGGCGTAGTCCGAAAATTGCGCAGCAGTCACAATTTTTCACTAAAATTCGTAATATTGAGCCATACGGAACATTTCATTGGCACTATAGTGCAACCGCCCCTTGCTGACATCTTGGCGGTGGTGTCATTTGCCTGTCAGCGAGGCTTGCTTTTTCGGACTATTTTTGTAACTTTGTAAGCAGTAAAACCGAAACTCATGACACGTCTGCTTCTTGCCTTTGATAAGTTTAAGGGGTCGCTCACGTCGAGCGATGTCGCCCACGCCTTTAGTGAGGGGTGGTGCGAGGTTATGCCTGATACTGAGGTAGATATCGTTGAAATATCGGATGGTGGCGATGGCCTTGTGGATGCGCTTGTGGGTGCATGCGGTGGCGAGTATCGAGAGGTTGAGGTTGCCGATCCTCTTGGCCGACCTGTCAAGGCTCGCTACGGCACTATCCACGAAGGCGCAACTGCCGTTATTGAGATGGCAGAGGCTGCGGGTCTGCGTCTTTTAAGTGATGAGGAGCGTAACCCACTATGTGCCAATACACGTGGTGTGGGGGAGCTTATCCTCGATGCGCTGGAGCAAGGCTCACGAGAGCTTATCATTGGCCTCGGCGGTAGTGCTACCAACGATGGTGGCATGGGCATGCTCGAGGCTCTTGGCGTAAGGTTTTATGATGCGCATGGCCAACTACTTACCCCCTCGGGCAAGGCACTTGAGAGGGTGGCAACCATAGATACTAACATGCTTGATAAGCGTCTTAGCACTACCCATATAACCATAGCCTCGGATGTCGATAATCCGCTCTGTGGTGAGCGTGGTGCAGCGTGGGTATATGCTCCGCAGAAGGGTGCCGACCGAGCTATGGTGGAGCGTTTAGACGCTGGCTTGCGCCATTATGCCACCGTTGTTGAGAAGATAACTGGTGCTGACCTGTCGGGGCGCGCGGGTGCTGGTGCTGCGGGCGGTGTGGGCTTTGCGCTTATGGCATTGCTCGGTGCTGAGCCTCAGCATGGTATCGACCTTGTGCTTCGTGAGGTGGACTTTGAGAGTCGTGTTGGGAGTTGTGATATTGTTGTTACGGGCGAGGGAAGAATTGATAGTCAGACACTTATGGGTAAAGCTCCCTCAGGCGTGCTGGAGGTGGCACGCAAGCATGGTCGTGATGTGATAGCCGTAGGCGGTAGCGTGGCATGGTGCGATGAGCTGCGCACAAGTGGCTTTAAGCGCATATATGAGACTATGCCCGAGGGTATGACCCTTGAGCGTGCCATGCAACCCGATGTGGCACGTGAAAATCTACGTCGTGTGGCGCAGAGGATAGCCCGAGAGCTATCTATCGAAGCTCTTATATAGCGGGTCGGCGGCCTGTAAAATCTTGTTACGTAGTAGTGTTGGGTAGTCGGGGTTTCGCTCCATGAAGCGTTTAACCTCGTTATATGCTTTGCGACTTGAGTGACCCTTGAGCAATGCTCCCACCCAGTTGCGTGGGAAGAAGATATCGCCTGTACGTTGCACCTCACGCAGCTCCTCCAATGCTGGGTAGATATACTTTATCGCCTGGTTTTGTCTTGTGTGGTGGTTAAGGTAGCTAAGCATCGTGGCTGTCCATGGCTCACGACGCCGGTTTTCAGGTTCAAGCAACGACTCAAACAGCTCATCACGCACTGCCTGGTCGGGGTGCGCACCACGTATGATATATGCAAACTGCTCACGTCTGTCGGGGTTTGTTAGTCTCTCAAGTTGTGTTGTCGCTATTGTGTTGTAACGCTGGGGTAGGCGCACAGCAAGTTCATAGGCTATAGTCATATAGTCGCTCTCGTTAAGCTCCGCATCGCTACGGTTAAGCCACTTGTCGTAGTAATGCTCTATGATACGCTCTGAGCGCATCGTGCGTGCAAGTGTTAGCTTAAGGTTGCGTGCCAACGACCTATCGCTGTGGGTGTCGGCTATGTGCAGTAGTAGCTCCTCATCCTTATCCGTACCTATATTGAGCATCGGGTGGGCAATAAAGCCACTGAGTGTCGAGCCAACAAGGTAGTTGCGCTCCGAGGGGATGTAGCTAAGCAGAAAGTCAAGCCAATGGCGTGATGATAGCTTATGTCTGAAAAACTCACTCTGCTCATAGCACTCGTTGAGCATTATTGCCAGCGACTCACGCATAAGGTCATCATCTATCGTTGTCATATTCTCCATTATCCACTCCATCTGCTTACGGTCAAGTAGGAAAAGTCCGTATCCACGACCATCGATATTTGGAATTATGAGCGTGGCATCCTCTATTGCGTAGTGATTGTCGATGTCAATAGTTACATCCACCACCCTCTTTGTATCATCATCGTATATTGCTAAGCAGTCGAAGCTTTGTGTGCGGTTATTGTCTATGTTCGCCACCCAGCCGTTAGAGCTGGTTATGATTGGCATTTGAGGCTTCTTCACCCAGAGGTGGCTAAATGTCTCAAGGTCGGCCTCCGTATGCTTGTCGAGGATGGCTATGATCTCATCCCACGAGGCGTTGCCATAGGCGTATGTTGTGAGATACTCCTGAATGCCTCGGCGGAATGCCTCCTCGCCCATTAGCTCCACAATCTTGTCCATTACGATGGGTGCTTTGTTGTAGATTGTCTGGCCGTAGACAAGTCCTGCGTTACGTAGGTTGTCCAATGTCTGGCTTATGGGCGTAGCACCACACGTGCGGTCCTCGCTATATGCCGCCTGTGTGTATGTCTTGAGACGGTTTAGGCGGTGGTTCACAGTGGGGTATAGCGGCTCGGCCATACGTGCGGCAAAGTAGTTGGCAAAGACCTCCTTGCACCATACATCATCGAACCAGCGCATTGTCACATAGTCGCCAAACCACATATGTGCTGTCTCGTGGGCGATGAGCTGAGTACGACGTAGACGTTCCTCAAGCGTGGCGTTCTCGCCGAGGAACATCTGCGTGTCGTTGTATAGTGTAGCTCCCGTATGCTCCATGCCGCCATATTGGAAGCCTGGTAGGATTACGAAGTCATACTTGGCAAAGGGGTATTTTATGCCTGTGTACTCCTCTAACCAATCAAGCGATGAGGCTACCTCTCGGAAAATGTCGTCGAGCTGTGCCAAGCGCTTAGGGTCGGTCTCACGATGGTATGCCGAGAAGCGGTGGCGACCATCATCGTATGTGCGCTTCTGAAACTCGCCAGCCACAAACGAGAATAGGTAGGTGCTAAGAGGCTCTGTGCGAGCAAAACTCACTATCTTCATACCTTCAGGCAGTGTGTGGCCAAACACCATGTCGTACCAATCTTCGGCATCGTACTCTGGTGTAGTTATGGGTGTGTTAGACACTGCCTCCCACCCCTCGGGTATGGCCAGACTTAGGCGGTAGTGTGCCTTCATGTCGGGCTGGTCGAACGAGGGGAAGAGCGTGCGGGCTCGCTCAGGGACAAGGAGCGTATAAAGAAACTCATCACGACGGTTTAGCGATTGGTTGTCTACGTTGAAGTGTACCGAGAATCCTTGACGGCCAGCACGTGTCTCAGACTCAGGTATTATGATATGCTCGTTACGCAGACTATACTCCACGCTCTCGTTGCTATCGAACGCTCTCACATCCTTCACCAGCTCTGTTTGGCGAAAGTCGAGGATGATATCTTGAGGTGCGTCGAGCGTAAAGCCAACTTGTGCCACACCTTTGTTTGCCACAAGGTCGAAGAGTAGGGTATATTCCACACCCTCTATCGTTGTCTTGCGCCACTGGGCAAGCTCTCGGCTGATACCCTCATCGAGGTAGTGTTCCTTAGGGTTTACATCTATTGTCGCACATGAGGCCAAAATAAGTGTAAGGGCTGTTACGATGTGTAGTAGTCGCATACGAGTAAAAAGTCTTTTTGCAAAGATACGCAAAAAATCAAGCAAACCACACTTTATGCGATAATAGTTCCTAAAAAGGGCTTATAATAATGATAAAAGGCGTTCCGCATTAACGAAACGCCTTAAAATGTAGCCTATTATATTTTTTTAGTCATGAGCCTGATTGTCATAGGTATCGGCCTTGCCTCGGAATGTACCTTGGATGTTGTTACCGTTGTCATCCTTGCCATCAACCGTAAGAACAAAGTCATCGCCATCCTTTTCTACCTTTATTGTGCCGGCTGTTATAGGTGCTGCCTGTGACATGTCGACCTGACCACTTACGCACTTAGCATACCATGCGTGGAGCTGCAACGAGTCGTCACGTAGACGGCCTGCAGGGAAGGTGTAGTCCCATGACTCGGCCTTAGGGTCGAGCAGCGTGTACTCGCCTACGAAGCCATCCTTGTTATCGAAACCACCATTAGAGCGTGGCACGAGGAAATCAAACAAAAGGTATACGCCCGAGAAGCCGTTGCGCTGCTCGATCATATGCACAAACCATACATCGCTCTCTGAGTCATACCAATTACCACGATAGATAGGCATAAGCTCGCCACCTGTAACGTCAAACTCGATATCCGAGGTATATTGGCTTACGGGGTGTATGTCGGCAAATGTAGGCTCTGTGTAGTCCTCCATGATGCAGTCGCCATGGTACTCTACGTGGTGAACCTCGCCATTGAATAACACTACATCGGCAATGATGCTATCCTCGGTTACAGTAAGCGTACCGCTCTTGAAGGCCTCGTTTTTAGCCAACTCACGATTGTCGTACATATAGCTGCAATCCTGGTATGCGTCAATAGTACCTGGCTCGCCGGTGCGCTGGTGGTCGATGGTATAGGTTCCTACAGGTACACGACGCTCAGTATCGAATGCTGCGCCATGCTCCGAGTAGATGTCGAAGCGGTACTCGCAAGCTCCATAAGGCACCGTAGCGATAGCCTCTGGCTGCATGTTAGAGAGGATGATGAAGTAGTCGAAGCCACGTGTCTGCACCTTGCCATAATATGTACCACCAACGTGTGTGGCTGTGAATGTCTGGTCGTAAGATGCTGTGCCAGCCTGCTTTACCATTACCATAAAGCTGTAGTCGCCATGCCATACCTTGATTGTTGCCTCACGAGCATTACCTGTGTTGGCTGCTACGTTGAATGTTACCTCCAAATCGGTAGGGTGTACCGCAAGGTCGGTAATCCACTCTACTGCAGTTGCTGCCTCAGGGGTAGGGAGCTTGAGTTTAGAGCGTGTAGCCTCGCTGAGATCCTCAAAGTCGTAGGTGATGATGCCCTCGCCGCCATCAAGGCCAAAGTTCATCACCGAATCAGATGTCAGCTTAATCTTGAGGTTGTCGTAGTTTACCTCATTAGTGTCTGGCTCACAGGCGGTAAATGCTAACGCTGCAAGAGCCAAAAGTGCAAAAAGTTTTCTCATTATAGGTAGTTATGTTTTAAGGTTTTAGGTTGTCTATTTATAATCGTGGGCTGCGGTGCCGTCGATATCGCACATCGCTGTGTCGATAACCTCGTAGCGGTTGTCAAACTCCTCGTTAGGCGATGATATTACGGCTATGAGCTTGAAGTTCTCGCTCTTCCATGCTGTAGCCTCGAACATGTCGAACTGATATACTCGGCTCATGGTTGTGTTTGCCTGGACGTAGCCAAAGTCAATGCCCGAGATATCGCTCTTTGATGCTCCTGTGAGGCAGTCACGCAATACGCTATGGTGGTTGTCCATCCATGCCTCGGTGGTTCCCGACTGATTGGCGTAGATGCCATCTTCGAGTACCCACAAGGCAAGGTGGATGTTCTGTGCCTCAGCACTCTTAACCTCCACGTTTACAACATACTTACCATCCTTGATTGTGGCAGCGAGAGCTACTGATGCCGATGGGTTTTCCACCCAATACTCATTAATCTTAGATTGCATATGGCCTGGTGCAGCTGCGAAGTTACGACAGAAGTTGAACGTTGCGCTGGGGTAGCCCGTAAGAGGCATATAGCTTGAGCTACATACCTCTTTATAGTAGTTCCAGAATGTCTTAGCTGCCGATGAGTAGCATATCTCGTTTTGGCTGAACGAGTATGCATATACGATGTTGAACTTATGGGCATAGTTTGTATTCTCCTCCAACGACTTAAGTACCGACTTCATATTTGGACAGTAGGCACAGCCCACACCTGTGTGGTCAACGATGAGTAGTCGCTGGTTGAAGTCATAGCTCTGGGGTTGAGCATCCTCAGGAAGGTCGGGTGTGTACTCGGGTATTACGTTTACGGTGAGTACCTTTGATGTGCGGTTGTTGTAGGTAGCGTAGAACACACGCTCTGCCACCTCAGTAGGGGTGTATGGGTTTGTGACCTCGCTCTTGGTGTAGTAGTCGTAGATGGTAGCCTCGGCGGTTACATCCTCATCAGCATATGATACGCTGAATGTGATGCTCTCGCCACAACGTATCGATGTGCTGTTAGCTGTAAGTATAGGAAGTAGCTCGGCAGCCTTCTGCTCGACAGTTGCCTCGGCACTCTTGCCTGAGTATGAAAGTGTTATGTGGCCTGTGCGACGCTCCTCTACAATGCTACGTGCTACGGTATAGCTCACAATGCCCTCCTCTACTGAGTCAATGGTAATCCACTCGACATCTGTCGTTACTTCGGGCATAGCACCCTCCTCATCGCACTCGAGCATATATGTTACCTTGCCGCTACCTCCCGTAGCCTCGAATATGGTCTTGCGCTCAGAGGTTATAGACAGGCGCACATCTCCTGAGGCGAGTGCTGCGTTCTGCTGTACTGCTATTGACAGCTCCTCGGCACCAGCGTAGTGTAGGGTAACTATGCCTATGCGCTGGGTGTCAGCGTCGTTGCGACCTACGCTGAATGTAAGTTTCTCATCCACAACGAGGTTGGTAATCCACTCGCTGTCGGTTGTTGCCTCAAGCTCTACGCCCTCGGTGGGGTTAAGAACTAAGCAGCTAAGCTCCACGTCGCCACCCGCTGCAGGCATGGTGACAATTCCTGAGGGTGTTACTGTAATCTCAGGCGTAAGTGGCTCATTGGGTGTCACAGGCTCGGTAGGCTCACATGCTGCGAACATCAGGCCTACGAGGCTAAAAAGTGCAAACAATTTTCTCATCTTTAGTTATCTGTTGTTAGTTTATTCAGGATTTGTGATAGGTCTGCCCATTATGTCAATCTTTTCTATAGGGCCAGCATAGTGTGCCTTAACCACATGATTGTGGATGCTCTCGACATCTACTGTGATGTCGTAACCACCTGAGATATGCTTTATTACCATGGTGCCGCTCTTGAGCTTTGTCTTAACGCCATCGATGCGTATGTCGTACTCATTCTCAAGGTTGAAGTTGTAGCCACCATCATTCTCATCGTTTACGTAGTATGTTGCCTCTGGGATTATGTTGTTTGTGGCAGCCTCGCCGCAGTTGAAGTCGAAGAATAGCTCAAGGCCTTCACCCATGAGGTTTATCGCAAAGTTTGTGCTGCTGAAGGCGACACCTGTTACCTCTTTCCATATGAGTGGTTTCGAGCCTGCAGGCATAAGCCATACGCTCGATAGGTCAGTGCGGTAGTAGATGTCGTACATGGCGTCAGCCTCTACTTCAACCTTAATTGTAGTGTTGCCCTCAGCCACTATAATTTGATCCTCTACAACGTATGTGGCATCCTGCTTGGCACCAAATATCTTCTCGTTCTCGTTCATGCGGATATCAAACTCGGCAGTGGTGTCGTTGAACTTGATGTCCTTGGCCACAAAATACTTCTTCTCGGCGATTAGGCGTGCTTTCTCTTCCTCGAAGTTGCCGTATACCTCGTATAGGTCCTCGCCTGGTGCAAGTGGCTCGAGAGCCTCTGCGGGGCTCTTGCCCTGGGTCATGATGTAGTAGGTATCCTCCTTGGCGTTGAGGTATATGTCGAATGTTCCAGCCTCGCTTACGTGTATGTCGCTGCCCCAAGACTGCGCTGCGTAGAAGTAGTCAGGGTTAGCTGGCTGACCGTTGCCACCACGATTTACGGCATTGTCGCCATCCTTGATAAACTTAAACTTGTCGGCTGTAGTAAGCTCCACAGCCTTAGCTACATAGTAGCCGTTGGCCTCCTCCATTAGTATAGCTTTTGCTGCATCCCAATCGTTTATTGTGCCTACGATTCCCCAGCCCTCGAACGATGGCTCTGGCTCTGGGGTGCTGGTTGCTGCAGACTGCTTTATTTTAACCTCGAACGATAGGTTGTCGAGCGATACTGTTACTATTGCCTTGCGGGGCTCTGTTGTCTCGTTCTTTGCTACGGAGTACTTTATCTCGCCGAGAGGAGCTGCCTTTTTGGGTATTGTTATCCACTCTGCCTCGCACTCGATTCTGAGTGTCTCAATCTCGCTTGAAATCTCTTCATTTCCTGTGATGTCGCCACCATTATATCTGTATGTAATGGTGTTCTGTCCACCCTCAGCCGTAAACTCCACCTCTGGCTCAGAAGTAAGCTCAAGCTCTGGTGCGATAGGTGTAGGGATTGTTGGGTCATCCTCAGGGCCACAAGCTATGGTGAGCAGTGGCAGTGCTAAAAGTGCAAATAGTAGCTTTTTCATTGTTGTATTGTCTGTTTTTTTATACTCTCTTATAGCCTATTTTGTAGATGCTTTGCATCTAAAAAAACTTTTCACAATACAAATATATAACAATTTGTGCAAATTGCAATTTAATGTAAGATTTTTTAGGACCATTAGCAAAAAAAAATCGGAGCCTCCCAAAAGGGAAGCTCCGATGTAGAGTGTTATTGACGGTTTTTTAGCCTTATGGTGGTCATCTGCTCACGAAAGCCACCCTCTGTGGCAAAGTTCTCGCTTACTTTGTCTACATATTTGCAGAGTAGGCTCTGCGCCTGCCGGATAAGCACTAATGCCATGTTGGCGATGATTTCATCCGAACGGCTCTCTGCCAAGGATACAAAGTATTGTGGGTCGTTATGCGTAGCTCCTAATTGGGTCATTGTTGCCATCTCTTGCGAGTCACTCTCCCAGCGTCGTAGCCCTCACACACGCAGGTAGTCGCCGTAATCTTCGGCAAGCTCCATTAGGCTGGCACGTGCTACGTTGAATAGCTTTATGCCCATCTCTTTGGATGTTGCCATGTCGCCATAACCCTCAACGATGTTCTGCTTGCCGGAGCGTGCCGCCTGTATCATCTGGTCGTAGGTGCGGTCGTGCTTGTCGATAAAGCGACTGCAAAAGTGGTATGTGAGGTCGTATACCACCACACTCTTTTGGTAGCATAGTAGCTTGTGATAGTTTGTGTTGAGGTTTATGTGGTTGGATGACATAATGTGCTATTTTCTACGAAGATAGCCATAATTGGCTTTTGATGCAAGTTTTTTATTGATTTTTTATTGATTTTTTATTGATTTTTTATTGATTTTTTATTGATTTTTTTATGACCGTTAAGACTGTTAGGACCATTACGAGGTCGGGTATCATCGTTGTCCGCAACCCTCTTAATTGTCTTATTGGTCTCAAAGGTCTCAAAGGTCTTAATTATCAATCAACAGCAAAAAAAAACGAAGCCTCCCGAAAGGGAAGCTCCGAAAAGTCATAGGCTAGTCTATGTGTTAGAGTGTGCCTTGATAGTAATGTTTCAAAGTTGAATAACCAATCTTAACCTCACACTTGATAGTATATACGCCATTATTATTATATACATTCACTTTGCCTGTGGCATTCTGCTTCATCCCAATATAGTAGTAGTCGGATGCCTCCAATTCACAGCTATTGAATGACTCTACGAATGTGTACTCACCAACAGCAAGAGTCTTATTGCTTACGTTTATGCCATTAATGTCTGCAAGAGAAAACTTGTACTCATCGCTGTAAACAGGATCCTTAAAGGTAATTACTGCAACAAAGTTTGCGGCACCAGCCTCAAAGCCTGATAAATCCATTTTTGTGAAGCCAGTTAAATCAATATCCTCCTCATCATTGCCACCCTCGTCAGGGTTGTTGTTATCTTCACCAGGAATATCGAAACCGGTTGGTCGGCCCTTGTACATAATAGTATAATGGCCTTGGTCATACAATGCAGTATAATCAATATAAATTACGTACTCGCCATTCTTAACATCAATGCTCATTGTTGAGACTGTTGAAGTATCAGTCCAACCTACACTATATCCTGTGTTTTGCTTCTGCATTACACTGAACTGCTTCTCTACTGGATATCGAGTACCCGCTCCAGTATAGTCGCCAATAGCAAATGAGTTATTGCCGGGTCTATCATTAGCATTCATCTTAATGTAGAAATACTGAAGATCCGCACCAATGAACTCAAAGCGCTGCTCAGTATCATTCCATACAATATCTGTTGCTGTATAATCAGCCGTCAATACCGCATTAGGATCTTTCTCTGTCTTGATGTCAACATAGGCAACCTCCGATGGCTTGTATGTCTCATTCTCATTTGATGCATATGACATGATAGTGAATGAGTAGTTAGTATTCCACTGCTGTGCCTCGTATACATACTCAGTACCTGTTATTATCGTCTCGAGATACTCATCATAAGGAGAGTACAACTCTACTCGATAACCCTCAGCGTTATCAACAGGATCCCATGAGATTGTAATTGTTTTGCCAACAACTGTTGCAGTGGCATTTGGTGTTGCAAGAGCCTGGCGTGGATCTGGAATATCTAAGCCATCAATAGTGCCCTTAAATGTAATGCGCTCAGCTACAAGATTGCCATTATAGTCC
>JAZNQJ010000188.1:0-13117 GCA_045590115.1 Alistipes sp.
AGCAGCAAGAACCTCTGCCCACTTGTAGCCGTAGTAGCCTGTAGCATAACCACCGCTGAAGATATGAGTAAATGCAGCACCCATAGCTGTACCCTCAACTGCAGGAAGCACCTGGGTAGGAGCGATAGCCTTGTTCTCGAATGCCAAAATGTCGCCTGCGTATGGCTCAGTGATAGTGTGCCATGCCATATCGAGCATACCGAACGAGAGCTGACGGATGTTGAAGTATGCAGCGAGGTAGTTCTTCGATGCTACCAACTTCTCGATAAGCTCAGCAGGCATAGCCTCGCCTGTCTGGTAGTGCTTAGCCCAAAGGTCGAGATACTCCTTCTCGGTAGCCCAATTCTCCATAATCTGTGATGGAAGCTCTACGAAGTCACGCTTAACAGATGTGCCGTTGATTGACTCATACTTACCACGTGCGAGGATGCCATGCAAGCCATGACCAAACTCGTGGAGGAATGTAGTGAACTCATCGAAAGTAAGCAGTGATGGAGTGTTTGCAGTAGGCTTAGTAAAGTTCATAACGAGCTGTACCAATGGACGGCTCTCCTTGCCATCCTTAACGCTAACACCTCGGAACTCGGTCATCCAAGCACCCTGACGCTTTGAAGCACGTGGGAAGAAGTCGAGATAGAGAACAGCCATAAGCTCACCCTCAGCACTCTTAACCTCATAGACAGTAGCCTCTGGGTTGTAGGTCTCGATGTTGTCTACCTGAGTGAAAGTCAAGCCATATAGCTTGTTAGCAAGCATAAATACTGCATCCTTAACGTTCTCGAGCTTGAAGTAAGGCTTGATCTGCTCGTCGTTGATTGAGTACATAGCCTCCTTATACTTCTCGTTGTAGTAGCCCCAATCCCATGGCATAAGCTCTCCCTCGAAACCGAGTGAGTGAGCATACTCAGTTACGGCCTTAACATCCTTGTGAGCGTAGTTGAGTGTAGCCACGCAAAGTTCGTTGAGGAAGCCTGTAACTGTTGAGCAGTTCTCAGCCATACGATCCTCCAAAACGTAGTCGGCATAGCACTTGTAGCCGAGCAACTGAGCAATCTTAAGGCGAAGCTCTGTGATGCGGCGGATGTTCTCAAGGTTGTCGTTCTCGCCACCGATGCCACGTGTGTTGTAGGCACGATAGAGCTGCTCCTTGAGGTCACGCTGTGATGAGTAGGTCATGAATGGACCATAGCTTGGTGCCTGGAGAGTAACTGTCCAGCCCTGCTCGCCACGTGCCTCAGCCTCTGCTGCCAAGCCCTCCTTGATGAACTCTGGTAGCTCAGCAACCTTAGCCTCATCGGTGATGTTGAGAGTAAAGGCATTTGTTGCAGCCAAGGCATTCTGACCGAACTTGAGTGTGAGGTTTGATAGCTCCTCAGAGTACTTACGGTAAAGCTCCTTGTTCTCGCCCTCAAGCAATGCACCCGAACGAACGAAGCCCTTGTAGCTATCCTCCAAAAGCTGCATATCCTCCTTGTCGAGGTTAAGCTCTGCACGCTTGTCGTATACAGCCTTCACACGCTTGAAAAGCTCGGGGTTGAGCGAGATGTCATTGCTAAGCTGTGTAAGCTTTGGAGTGATGTTAAGAGCGATCTTCTGCATCTCATCAGATGACTCGCAGTTGTCAAGTACGAAGAATACGCCTGTAACACGACCGAGAAGCTCGCCGGCCTGCTCCATAGCTACGATAGTGTTCTCGAATGTAGGCTCCTCAGGGTTGTTGATGATAGCCTCAATCTCCTTGCGGTTCTCCTCGATAGCGTAGTCGATAGCTGGCTCATAGTGCTTAAGCTCGATCTTAGAGAATGGCGGAGTCTGATAGGGAGTATCCCACTCCTGGAGGAAAGGGTTGTTTGCAAGGTCGTTGCTCTGGCCACAACCTACAAGTCCCAAAGTCAATGCTGACATGATGATTGTTAGTTTTTTCATAAAGTGTTTAATTATTTAGGTAAATCTTCAATTACTTCTTTGTTACGGGTGTCTTTGTAGGTTTCACAGGGGTGGGTACCTGAGGCTTATTGCCCTTAGCACCCTTAGTTGTAGGCTTTACTGTGGGGCGGTTGATTGTAGGTCTTGCGCCGCCAATATCGTGAGCGCCTCCGGGACGTAGTTGTGGGGTTTTGCCAGCATCTGGGCGTGTGGTAATAGCTGTGCTATCTACAGGCTCTGGCTCACTCCATAGACCACGTGCCTTGAGCATAGGCTTCTTGTCGGGAGCTGCGCCACGGAACTTGCGATACATATCCATGCCTGGCTTCTGACCACCCTGTGCGAGAAGGTCGTAGCGGAAGCTCTTGGCAAGCTCCTTGTCGCAGATATCACGCTTAGACTTGAATGCTGCGAAGGCATCCTTATCGAGTACCTCAGCCCAGAGGTAGAAGTAGTAGCCCGAAGAGTAGCCACCATTGAAGATGTGCGAGAAGTAGGTGTAGCGGTAGCGAGGAGCAATCTGTGGGAAGAGACCACGCTTGTCGGCGAGGTTCTTCTTCTCGAACTCTACAACATCAAACTTCTTGGGCATAGCCTCCAAGGTGTGGATATCCATATCGATGAGGGCTGCTGCTGCAAGCTCTGTGGTGATGAAGCCCTGGTTGAACAACGAGGCTTTCTGGATACGTGAGATAAGACGCTCAGGAATCACCTCGCCGCTACGGTAGTGTGTGGCGTAGGTCTTGAGAATCTCTGGCTCAAATGCCCAATTCTCCATAATCTGTGATGGAAGCTCCACAAAGTCGCCCTCAACCTCTGCCAAGCCACGATACTTAACATCGGCAAAGAGGAAGTGTAGGGCGTGGCCAAACTCGTGGAAGAGGGTCTCTGCCTCATCAAAGGTAAGCAACGATGGGGTGTCGCCCACAGCGGGGGTAAAGTTACATACGATGCCTACCACAGGGCTACGACGCTTGCCATCCTCATATCGCTGCTCGCTGAAGTAGCCGCACCATGCACCACCGCTCTTGGTCTTACGTGGGTATGGGTCGAGGTACAATACGCCGAGCTTAGAGTCATCCACGTCGATAACCTCGTATGAGGTACACTCAGCATGGTAGCGTGGTGCTACCATAGGACGGAACGTAATGCCATAGAGGCGGTTAGCAAGCTGGAACATGCCGTTGCGCACGTTGTCGAACGAGAGGTACTGACGTACAGCATCCTCATCGAGCTGATACTTCTGCTTACGCACCTTCTCGGCATAGTACCACCAATCCGAACGCTCGAACTTCTGGTTAGGATGATCCTTCTCAAAGAGTTTTTTCATCTCCTCCAACTCAGCTTTTGCAGACTTGAGTGCTGGCTCCCATACCTCATCAAGAAGCTTGTATACAGCCTCTGGCGAGCCTGACATCTGGTCGGCAGTTACGTAGTGTGAGTATGACTTGTAGCCGAGCAACTGTGCCTTCTCGATACGTAGCGCAGTCATCTTCTCGACAATGGCCTTGTTGTCCTTGTCGTTGTTGTTGTTACCACGCATAAGGTAGCCATCGTAGAGCTTGCGGCGAAGGTCACGATCCTTAGAGTGTGTGAGGAATGGTAGCATGCTTGGCTTATCGAGTGTAAACACGTAGCTGCCCTCCTTGCCCATAGCCTTTGCTGCCTCCTCAGCCTGCTTGCGTAGGCTCTCAGGGAGGTCGGCAACCTGCTGGGCATTAAGCTCAAGGAAGAACGAGCTATTCTCCGAGAGCAGGTTGTTGCCAAAGCGGATGGTGAGTGCAGAAAGCTCAGAGTTGATCTGCATCAGACGCTCCTTCTTCTGACCCTCGAGCAATGCTCCAGAGCGTACAAACTTGTTGTAGGTCTTCTCAAGTAGGCGTGTCTCCAGCTCGCCGAGCTTAAGCTCTGAGCGACGGTCGTAGACAGCCTTGACACGCATGAATAGCGAGTCGTTGAGCATGATAGCGTTGTAATGCTCATCGAGGCGAGGCATCATCTTGTTCTGCACCTGCTGCATCTCATCGTCGAGATCTGAGGATGAGAGCATGCCGAACACGTTGTTGATGTCGGTGAGCTTGATACCCGAGTTGTCGAGTGCGAGGATTACATTCTCGAACGTAGGCTCCTCCGAAGAGCGCACGATGGCATTGATCTCATCGTTGTGCATCTTCATGGCAATCTCCATAGCAGGCTCAAAGTGAGAGCTACGAATCTGGTCGAATGGTGGGATGTTGTAATCCGCACTCCACTCATCGAGCAGTGGGTTGCCACCCGATACTGTCGTAGCCTCCTGACACGAATAATTCATCGTTATTGCAAACATTAGTGATAATAATACAAAAAGGCGTTTCATCTATAGTAATTTTTAATTAACTTTGCAAAGTTAACAAAATTATGTATGTCATGCAACTATTTTATGCTCCTGAAATAACATTACCTCGCTATACACTCCCTGAGGAGGAGTCAAAACACTGTGTCAGAGTGCTTCGTATGGAGCCTGGGGATGAGCTTCATCTGACCGATGGACGTGGTTCCATGTATCGCTGTAAAGTGGTGGATGCCAACGCAAAACGCTGTATGGTAGAGGTGGTAGAGCATATCGCTGAATACCAGAAACCCGACTACGAACTTACCATGGCTGTAGCACCCACAAAAATTATTGATCGTTTCGAGTGGTTTTTGGAAAAATCTACCGAGGTGGGCATATCAGAGATATACCCAATAGAGTGTGAACATAGCGAGCGCCGACAGATCAAGCACGACCGAGAACTTAAGGTGGTCACCTCTGCAGTAAAGCAGTCGCTCAAAGCCTATCACCCTACGTTGCACGATATGACCCCGCTACGTGAGGTTATCGCCATGCCGTTTGATGGTCAGAAGTATATCGCCCACTGCAACTCCTCGCTTGGCGAGCGTGAGTATTTGGGCAAAAAAGTAAAAAAAGGTGGCAAAGTGTTAATTTTAATTGGTCCGGAGGGCGATTTTTCGCCAGAAGAGATTACCTTTGCGCTTCAAAATGGTTTTGAGCCTATCTCGCTTGGTCGTGAGAGGCTACGTACCGAGACCGCCGCAGTGGTGGCTACTGTGATTACGTCGACCATTAACAAGATGTAGATTTAGGATTTAAATCATTACTACCCAATAATATAGCATTATGTATTTTTACACATTGTTAGCGGCGTTACTTGCCGTAGTTCTCATATTTGTTGCACCGTTGCGTGCAAAGGTATGGGTCGCTACGTCGCTTGTGGCGGCCTCAGCTATTGGAGCTATCTACCTTGTGGTGACCACGCTCTTAGGTGGCGAGATCACCCTTGCGAGCTTCTCGACCGAGATTTTCGGGGCGGAGAGCATCTCGGTAGATGCACTCTCGGCACTCTTTTTAGCCATTATCTCAATCGCCTCGGTAGCCACAGTGGTCTACTCACGAGGCTATGTCGAGGGCTACCTCAAGCGTTTCTCGCCTGCCCACATCTCGCTACACTACACAGCACTTGTGATGCTTGTGGTGTCGATGATGCTTGTGGTGATGTCGAGTGGCGGATTCTCGTTCCTCTTCTCGTGGGAGCTGATGACCATCGCCTCATTCATCCTGATACTATTTGAGGCCGACCGTCAGGAGGTGCGTCGTGCAGCACTTAACTACTTGGTTATGATGCTCATCGGCTTTATGTTCCTCGTGGCGGGATTCGTGCTTTTGTACAACGTAACAGGCTCGGCAAACTTTGGTGCCATAGAGTGCTACTTCAAGGTGGCTAAGCCACTGCCTCTGTTTGTGATTTTCTTCATCGGCTTTGGTATGAAGAGCGGTCTGTTCCCAATGCATATATGGTTGCCTGAGGCACACCCCGCAGCACCATCGCACGTCTCGGCAATCATGTCGGGTGTGATGATTAAGACCGGTATCTACGGTATCTTGCGTCTGCTGCAGGCTATCGACCACGACATCGAGTTGCTCTACTCTATAGGCCTTATCGTGCTACTTTCGGGTATCGTAACAGGCCTTTGGGGTGTTATCCTTGCCGCTATGCAGAACGATATCAAGCGCCTGTTGGCATACTCAAGTATCGAGAATATCGGCGTGATACTCATTGGCTTGGGTGTTGCTGCTGTGGGTCATGCTGCGGGTAGCAACCTTATCGGTATGTGTGGTATGTGTGGCGCTCTGCTACATGTTGTCAACCACTCGCTGTTTAAGACAATGTTGTTCCTTAGTGCAGGTAACATCTACTCTAAGATGCACACTACGGCGATGAACCAAATGGGTGGACTTGCAAAGCATATGCCCGTTACGGCAATCCTTATGCTCTTTGCCACTGTCGCTATCTGCGCACTTCCTCCGCTCAATGGCTTTGTGTCAGAGTTGCTCATCTACATCGGCATGTTCAATGGTGTGAGCGATGGCCACGAGGTGCTTTATGCTATTGGTGGTATCATCGCCCTCTCACTTATCGGTGGTGTGGTTGTTCTGGCATTCTCGAAGCTCTACGGCGTGGTATTCCTTGGCTCGCCTCGCTCGACACATGTTGCCGAGTGTACTGAGGTTGATAATCAGCGTATTGTAGCCATGGCACTTCCTGCAATGTTTATCCTCGTCATTGGTTTGTTGCCACAGTTTGCAATCCAGCCTATTGCGCTTGTTGCTGAGTGCGTTACGGGTGCAAATAGTGCTGTGGCTATCGCCTCGTTTATGCCTACGCTCACTACACTCAGCTACATAGGTATCATCCTCATCTTGGTTATTGCCTTGCTCTACGTGATGAAACGTCGTGCGCAGCTAAAGCGTAAGATTGAGAGTGGACCAACGTGGGGTTGTGGCTTTACGGCACCAAACATCCGCATGCAGTATACCGGCGAGTCATTCTCAGAAGGGTTGGAGAATATTGGTCGTCCGCTGATGAAGGATACCGTAGATGGTCGCTCGGTAGATAAGGGTGAGATATTTCCATCGCAGCACAACTACGAGATTAAGCATAAAGATAAGGTTGACTCGTTGCTTGGTCAGTGGTGGGTGAAGCTCATGTACAGCATCAACAAGTATGTTATGCGCCTGCGTACAGGTCGTGTGAACAACTATATCACCTTTGCACTTGCATTCCTCTTTGCGGTGCTACTATTTACACTCATTGGAATTTTGTAACCCGTAAACTTTAGAACGTATGTTAGTAAAACTACTTAACACACTACTTATGATTGTTGTGGCGCTCTCGATTACGGGTGTCATCAACCGAACACGTGCCTTGCTGGCTGGTCGTAAGGGTATTCGCTTCTTCCAGCACGTCTATAATGCACGCCTGCTGCTACGTAAGGGTGCGGTATATTCGCCTACAACAACGGCGCTCTTCCGCATAGCTCCTTGTGTATATCTTGGTGCGGCTATTATCGCCTTTTTGTTTATTCCTATCGCCGACCTTGAGCCTATGCTCTCGTTCCATGGCGATATCATCCTTGTGGCCTACCTCTTGGCACTCTCACGCCTTGCCATAGTGCTTGCTGCGCTCGATACAGGTAGCTCGTTTGAGGGTATGGGTGCTGCACGTGAGGCACTCTATGGCGCTTTGGTGGAGCCTGCGCTGATGATGGGCTTGGCTACGTTTGCGCTCTTCTGCGGCTACTCATCGTTTGCCGATATCTTCTCTACAGCCCAGGTGATGGATACCAACCTTACCATCGTAATGCTATTGCTGGCCTACGTATTCCTTATCATCATGATTATCGAGTCGGGACGTGTGCCTGTTGATGACCCACGCACCCACCTCGAGCTTACGATGATTCACGAGGTTATGTGCCTCGACTACTCGGGTATAGACCTTGCAATGATTAACATTGCTGGATGGCTGAAGAATGCTATCTGGGCAGTAATAGCTGCAAATGCCGTATCTGTGGTTATATGCTTCCATTGGGAGTTTGCCACACCGCTGGCAATACTCGGTACGGGTGTTACTATCGGCGTTATCGAGTCGATACGCGCCCGTAACAAGCTCTCACGCAACATCACCTACATCCTTACGATTGTGGCGATGTCGGCACTTGTGCTACTCACAGGCTTCCTGCTTTATCAAAACATTGATATCTAACGACTACTATGGTACTATCACTCATAATATTATATGTGCTTACGCTGATCTACCTGTCGATTGCCGACCGCTTCAGCAAGCATACGACGATTATTGCCATCCAGGGACTGCTGCTCTTTGGCATCGCCTTGGCACGTCTGCATGACTTCCACCCCGTAGAGCTTAGCTTTATCATCGCTGAGACTCTGGTGTTTAAGGCTATTGTAATCCCCGCAATCCTGGTGCGTGTGATAAACAAGACCAAGATCAACCGCATACACTCATCCTCAACGCAGTTTGGTGCGCTGGTGATGTCGATTATTGCGCTTATAGCCAGCTGTACGATAACCTACTACATGGCAGATAACCGCACCGACATGATATTCTTCGGTGTGGCGCTATATGCTTTGCTTTCGGGACTTATCCTTATTGTGCTACGTAAGCGAATCTTTGCCCACCTTGTCGGCTTCCTCGTTATTGAGAATGGCGTGTTCCTCTTCTCTATGGCTATCGGTGTTGAGCTGCCAATGCTTATCAACCTTGCGATTATGCTTGATATCCTTATCTCGATACTTATCCTCGGCATGTTCCTACGTCGTATGGACGACGATATGCATACCGATGAGTCAGATGCTCTCACCTCTATAAAAGACTAATGCTATGCTTACATATATTATCATATCACTCCTTTTGGCCGTAGCACCACTCGTTGTGCGTACGGAGCGAGCATCAAACATCATCTCGACGCTGTTCTTTGCTGTGCAGGTGGCCGCTATCGCACTGATATTTGTCTTTAAACTTCAGGATAGTGTGCTGCTATCGGTATTTCGTGCCGACACAATGGCCATACTGTTCCATATACTCATGACCCTTGTGCTTGGCTTTGCCATGGTACACTCATCATCGTACCTACATGCCGAGAAGGTCACCACACGCTCGTATAAGACCTACTACACGCTGCTTATGTTGCTTGCGGTAGCCATCACGTGTGTCTACTACTCGGATAATGTTGCCATGACATGGGTATTCCTCGAGGCTACCACAATCTGCTCGGCAGGTATCATCTACCATCGTGAGTTCCAGCAGTCGTTGGAGGCTACATGGAAGTATATCTTTGTCTGCTCTACAGGTATTGCCATGGCATACCTCGGCATCTTGCTGCTCTCTACTGTTGCGGAGCATGGAGCCTTAGACTACGCCTCGCTTAAGGCCGTTATCAGTAATGGTAACCCCTTGTACCTCAAGGTGGCATTCCTGCTTATCGTGGTAGGCTATAGCTGTAAGATGGAGATATTCCCACTCTACACCGTAGGTGTTGATGCCAACTATGCGGCTCCTGCGCCTGCCTCAGCCTTTATCTCTACTGCGCTTGTCAATGCGGGCTTCCTCTCAATCATGCGTATCTATACACTCTATGCTTCGGCTACGGAGGTCTTTGCGTGGGCTCGCCATGTGCTTATACTCATCGGTATACTCTCGTTGGCCGTAGGTGCTATGTTCCTGCGCCGCTCGAATAACTACAAACGATTCTTGTCCTACTCTACGGTAGAGAATATGGGTATTGTGGCTATCGGCATGGGTATCGGTGGGGTAGCGCTCTGGGCTGCGGTGTTCCATGTTGTGTGCCACACGCTGGTGAAGAGTTCGATGTTCTTCCAGGTGGGTATCATGCACCATATCTACGATAGCGATAGTATCAACCGCCTTGGTAACTATATCAATATCAATCGTGTGGGTGCCATCAGCTTTATTGTTGGCACGTTGGTGCTGTTGGCCTTCCCACCATCGCCACTCTTCATCTCGGAGGTTATGATCTTCTCGGAGATTGTCTCGGTGGGTAGCTGGTGGTTACTTGTAGCAATGCTTATCCTTATGTGCGTTGTTATCTACGCCATATGGTCACGCACTCTGCGCCTTAGCTACCACTCTAACCAGGATGAGTTGCACCTCTCGGCCGTAAATCGCCGTTTGTCATACTTTGCTGCGGTGCTTTTGGTCGTTGCCGTAGTTCTTGGCTTGTGGCAGCCCGAGGTGTTGCAAAGCGCTATTGATGAAATCGTAAACCTAAAGTAGAGCTATGAAATTATACTATATAACAAATAATACCGCCTCGGCTGTTGCTATCTCGGATATCCCCGAGGTGGACTATATGGAGCTATATCGTGATCTTGAGGTGCGTATGGCCTCTGAGAGCTATCATGTGGCTCACTACTTTGCTGCCGAAATTGAGCATGGTCTGAAGTTCTACCTTATCCTGCTCAACGATGCTGATGCTGAGGTGCTTATAACCTCGTTTGTCCCCGACTACTATGCCGAGGGTCTTGCATCGCTTACGGCTCTGCATGCCGAGTTTCACCCCTTTGAGCGAGAGATGCATGAGCTATATGGCATTCCGTTCCATAACCATCCATGGTTGAAGCCTCTGCGCTTCTCGTACGACAGACGCAATAAGCTATCTACGATGGATGGCTATCCATTCTATACTATCGAGGGCGATGAGCTTCACGAGGTTAACGTAGGCCCTATCCACGCAGGTATCATCGAGCCAGGTGCCTTCCGCTTTATATGCAATGGCGAGCAGGTGCTTCACCTTGAGATTGCTCTCGGCTACCAGCATCGTGGCGTTGAGGGCGAGATGATTCGTGATAACAACCGTCTGCGCCAGACCCTTATCTCGGAGTCTGTGGCGGGAGATACGGCAGTAGGTCACGCTACGGCATATGTTGAGCTTGTCGAGAAGCTCAGCGACAAGCCCATAGATCAGGACCTAAAGCTTGAGCGCATGATAGCAATCGAGCTTGAGCGTATCGCTATGCATATCGCCGACACAGGTGCTTTGGGTACGGATATCGGCTTCCAGCTCTATCAGGTGGCTTGCGAGGCACTGCGTACCGTTACTATCAATACCACTCAGGCATGGTGTGGCAACCGCTTTGGCAAGAGCCTTATCCGCCCATTTGGTACCAACCATCCGTTGACTGAGGCTAAGTGCGAGCTAATACGCAAGAATATCACCGACGTACGTCGTAGATATGACGAGCTACGTAGCGACCTCCTTGAGGATCATACGCTTCTTGCCCGCTTTGAGCAGTGTGGCCTTGTACCACGTGCCGAGATGCAGCGCATTGGTGGTGTGGGTATGGCTTCACGTGCCAGCGGCCTAAAGCGTGATATTCGTGCAACGCACCCTTCGGGATACTTTGCTTCGGAGCATAGCCACGAGCCTATCGTTAAGCAGGATGGCGATGTTATGTCACGCCTTTCGGTACGTCTCGATGAGGTGCTTCAGAGTGCCGACTATGTGCTTCGTGCGCTTGAGAGCTATAAGCCTTCAGGCAAGCTCTCTGCACCCGACTACGATGCTAAGCTACAGCCTAATGCCCTGTCATTCTCATTAGTTGAGGCATGGCGTGGCGAGATTTGCCATGTGGCACTAACCGATAGCGAGGGTAACATCGCAAAGTATAAGATTAAGGACCCAAGCCTCCACAATTGGCTCGGTCTTGCCATTGCGGTGCGCTCGGAGGGCATTTCTGACTTCCCTATCAACAACAAGAGTTTTAACCTTTCGTACTGCGGTCACGACCTTTAGTCGAGCGGGCATAAAATATTGAGACTATGATTTTTGGAAAAGCAAAGATTTTGCGCAGCCATGGCTGGCAATATATTCCCGACCTATATAGTGTAACCCTCACTGAGGAGTTTCGTGGCTTCCCACTGCTTAGCGATACTGAGGATAAGAGCGATGTGGAGCGTGCAGCAGCGATATGTCCTACACGTGCCATTACCACCGAGCCACTGACGCTCGACATGGGGCGTTGTCTGTTTTGTGGCGAGTGTGCCAAGTGCGCACCACGTAACATACGTTTTACCAATGAGCATCGCCTTGCTGCCACACGTCGTGAGGACTTGGTGGTAAAGGTTGGCGACACTGCTCCTAAGTTTGACTACTCGGTAGTGCGCCCTGAGATATCTAAGTATTTCGGTCGTGCCTTGCAGCTTCGTGAGGTCTCTGCTGGTGGTGATGCCTCGGTAGAGATGGAGCTTGGTGCTACGGGTAATGTAAACTTCGACTTTGGTCGCTATGGCGTGGGCTTTACTGCCTCGCCACGTCATGCCGATGGCGTAGTGCTTACAGGTCCTATAAGTGCTAATATGGCTGAGGCATTGGATATATGCTATAACTCTATTGCTGAGCCTAAGATATTGGTTGTCTGTGGCTCGGAGGCTATCTCGGGTGGTCTGTATGCCGATAGCCCTGCGGTAGACCGTAAGTTCTTGGATAAGTATCACGTAGACCTCTGGTTGCCCGGTGCGCCCACGCATCCGCTATGTTTTATTGAGGGTATAACCAACCTACGTAAGAAACGATAAAACGAAGAGGCTGAATAAAACCTCTTTATCTTCTACCTTCGTGCTACGAACCAAGGGTTGTCAAGTACCTCTTTGTTATAGCGTAACGTCTCGCCGGTAGGGTAGGCATATGTTGTGCCTCCAGCCTCCGAAAGTATCAGCTCGCCAGCTGCCGTATCCCACTCCGAGGTGGATGTGGTGCGTATGTAGTAGTCTACCGTACCCTCGGCAAGTAGACAGAACTTGTAGGAACTGCCCTGCTCAACTACCTCAAGGTCGGGGTGGTCGGCACGTAAGGTGTCGATATGAGTGTGTGTCTCCACAGTCTGGTGAGAGCGGGATACCGCCACACGAAATACGTCGTGCTGTTGTTCTGAGAGGGGCAGACGGCGCATATGGCTATTTATATCCTCGTAGCTATACTTTGCCTCGCTGTCTGGTGTTACGCCATTCATCACCCAAGCGCCATAGCCTCGTACTGCGATATACATCTTGTTGTGGTAGGGAACATATACCACCGAGCTTATGCATATGTTGTTCTCCATAAGTGCGATGTTTACTGTAAACTCGTTGTTGCCCTTGATAAACTCCACAGTGCCGTCGAGCGGGTCTACTAACCAGAAAAGCTCCCAGTTGCGACGCTCGTCGTAGAGCATCTGGCGACCCTCCTCCGAGAGTATTGGTATGCGTGTACGCCCCAGCGACTCCTTGATGGTAAGGTGTGCCATGCGGTCTGCTATGGTTATTGGCGTGTGGTCGCTCTTGAGCGCAATGTCGTA
>JAZNQJ010000189.1:0-14224 GCA_045590115.1 Alistipes sp.
CACGCCTCGAGGATGTTGTAGAACCCAATGATGTTACTTTCGATGTAGGCATCTGGGTTTGTTATCGAGTAGCGTACGCCAGCCTGTGCCGCAAGGTTTACCACTATGTCGAATTTATACTCTGCAAAAAGGCTGTTTACAAGGCTCTTGTCGGCGATGTTGCCCTCGATGAAGTGCCACTTAGCAGTTTGTTTTTCGCCCGAGGCTGCTGCTATTTGTTGTAGACGGTAGTGCTTTAGGCTTACATCGTAGTAGTCGTTGAGGCTATCAAGGCCTACGATTGTAGACTCTTTACACTCTGCGAGTAGTCGCAATACGAGGTTTGCACCTATAAATCCTGCTGCTCCCGTAACAAGTATTCTTTTCATAGTTGTTGTGTTATGCTCTGTCTACCAACCTTTGTAGGATAAGGAATGTCCCCTTACGCTCAAAGTGTGTAGCACGTCCTAATGCCCTAAATGCTCGCTTTAGGAGGCTATCTTCCTTGGCATGTGTGATGCTGTAATAAAGACCTCCTGTGAGTATCGCACCTGTGATTATTACCACGTAGAGTTGAATGTCTACCGAGCCTCCCAAGTACCAAGCGAGTGCTTGTGAAAGTACTATTATGATGTTGAAGAGTATCATCATCATGGATGTTCCTGCATGCGAGAAGCCAAGTCCTACGAACATATGGTGCAGGTGTGTCTTATCGGGGTGGAATGGGGATACTCCACGTAAGATTCGCGCTGTCATTACTCGCAGTGTGTCGAATACAGGTATCGACATTACTGCCAAAGTAAAGGGTACAAGACCGAATGATGGATGTATGATACTCTCGGGGATTGCATTGTTGTTTGATAGGGTGTTTACCACAAACGTGGACATCACGATGCCCATTACCAATGCTCCGCCATCGCCGATAAACATCTTTGATGTCTTGCCAAAGACATTGTGGAAGAAGAATGGTAGTAATGAGCCGACTGATACAACAGCTAAGATTAACATCGGTGTGTTACCCGTTAGATAGAAGAGTACGCCGAACATCGAGCTTGCCATAATGCAGAAGCCTGATGATAGACCATTTACACCATCTATGAGGTTTATTGCGTTTATGATACCTACGGCTGCAAATATAGTTACGGGTATTGCCACTGTAGCGGGGATATGGTATAGACCCCAGAGACCGTGGAAGTTGTCTATCGACATATCGGTGGTAAAGATGAGAAGTCCTGTGACACCAATCTCGAGCATTAGTCGTAGACGTGCTGTGAGCCCCATGATGTCATCCATGGTTCCGGTGTAGAGCATTATGAGCATTGCAGCAATTATTGTCATTAGCGACATACACTCGGTATATCCACTTGTCAGCACAATGCCCAATACCATACCGAAGAATACTGCAACACCGCCCAATACAGGCACAGGTGTGCGCTGAAGTTTCCTGTCGTCAGGATTATCAACAATGTTTTTCATCAGCGCAATCTTCACAAGACGTGGATGTATCCAGATCACGGCGATAAGGGCTGTAAAGAATGCCAATAGTATATACTCTATCTTCATCATAAACCGATGGTAAATGTTTAAGCTAATTTTTCGATATATTGTTTGGGTATAAATGTTGTTGCTATTGCTGCTATGCCCTCGATGGCTACCACGAAGCGTTTGGTGCCATGTACTCGGCGGATGTAACCCTCGTAGCCTTGGAACACTCCCCCTGTGATGCGTACTCGGTCGTTAGGGTGCAGGGTGCTTGGGTCTATGCACTCTATGGTTGAGGCTGCGGTACGTGCCACAAAGCGGAATAACTCCATTTCGCTGTCGGCGATAGCCTGAGGCTTTGATGTTCCTGGCTCGCAGTAGGGGATAAGGTTGTCATTGGTAAGAGCCTTGAGTCGTGCAATCCACTCAGGTGTAGCACGCAGAAAGAGTAGCGAGGGCATGATACACTGTCGCTCTATGTGGGGCTTGCCATCAACAACTCTCTCAACCTCACGCATTGGCGTATAGTACTCCACATTTTCAGACTCGGCTATACGACGCACCACCGAACTCTTGTTATGGAATGTGCGTACGGCATACCACTTAGCCTCTTGATTGGATGTTTTCTGAGAGTTGTTATTTTCTGTTTGCATAACATTCTTGGTATATTGGCACACTCTCTCCTCACTCGCCACGATAGGTGTGCTATCCCGACGCAGTAGTTTGGGTTGGTGGCTGTGGTGTATAGTTTGTGGACATTGCGAGCAATGCTCTTGGTTGTCGGTATTTTTTGCGATTACACCACTTTTGTCACTTATGATCAAGTCATATTACGACTCCGCAACCGACCTAATCTCCCAATTGGGGCTTTGTGCCATAGGCGCATGCCCATAAATTTTTGCAAAGGTACGAATTTATGTGCTAAAGGCAAAACAATTATATTGTTTTTGTGCCTTTTATGTTATGCAAATAGCACTATTCGTGGTTAAATAGTTTGAATTGCTCATAAAGAGTATAGCACACCCCAATCGTAGCATCTTTGATGGTTGTCGTATTTGCTGAATCACTTTCCAAAATCGTGCCACATGTAAATGCAAAAATCCCGAATAAAGTTCACATGTCATAGGACTTTATTCGGGATTACATATCGACCAAAATTAATATCTATGTCGCTATAGTATTCTGCGTGTGTGACTCTCTTCCGTTAGGTGTAGGTTATGCAAATCCGCACCCTCTAATATTACCAATCCAGGTCGCTTGCCTACGGCAATTTCGCCTAAGCGGTCACTCTTGCCAAGTGCTTTAGCGCCATTTAGTGTTGCCCATGTAAGTAGCTCGTTAAGCGGAACACCATCTATGAGGCGCAGGTTGTCGATTAGCGATAGACTACGTGCCGAGGCTAAAGAGTCGCTACCTATGGCGATGTTTACGCCTGCAGCTCGGAATAACTCTACGGGTGGCTTTATGCCTGATATATAGCGGTTTGACTCGGGACATAATGTCCATGTTTCGTTGCCGGCGAAGTGGCGGTTGAGTAGCGTAATATCTTCGACTGTAGCTCGGCAACCATGTACCAATACTACGCTTTTGTTTGGGTCGACGCTCTCTACCACTCGCCTTGCTGGAGTGCCGTAGTGTAGGAAGTCGCACTCCCATCCCATACGTCCGTACCACTCAGCCAATGAGCCTCGGTTGTGGTATAGTTCGCCCTCCGCATCGGACTCAAGCAGGTGTATCGAAAGTGTTGAATCGTTGGCATTGCACGCTTGCTTAAATATGCGGTCTTGGAGCGAGTATGTCGAGTGAGGTGTTATGCTGCTTGAGGCGTGACGCTCGGCCATTGTTTGATGTTGGTCTATCGTTGTGCAGTTAAGACCGAAAAGCTCAAATAGGGTGGTGTACTCTATGCGTGATGAGTGCTTTATAGGCATTGATAGCTCATCGTTCGAGATGTCCAAGACGGCCTCTACACCCTCTTCCCACATCACGCTATCTGCCGATGATGCAGCACGAAGGCGCTGCTCGTCACTGAAGTTGCCACGCACAGCTCCTATCGCACGAGCAAATCCCGCAAAGCCTGTACCCTCGGCTATCTCTCCACGAAGGTATGATAGCTCGAGGTGGCAGTGTAGGTTTACCATGCCGGGGATGAGTATTCCGGGGTAGAACTCCACGCTTGGCTCGGAGTCCAGCTGCTCGACCTCCTTTACGGCGGTTATCGTGAGCTGGTTGTCGACCTCTACAACGATGTTACGTCGTAGCTCACCCTGTATTAGTGCGTAGTGTGCAGCTATCTTTCTACCCATTATTCTCTCTTCTTGGCGCTCTTGGTTGTTGATTTTGAGCTACTCTTCTTCTTTGAAGTTGTAGTGTTTGTGGCCTTTGGTTCAACCTTTTGTGCTGTTCTCTTCTGCTCGGTGAACGATGTCATAAGCTTGGAGTTGAATATTGTTGCACCCATCTGAGCATCGTAGAGGCTATCTACTGCCTGCTCGGTGGCTATGACACGTGTTACCTTAAAGTTTGTAATCTTGATATCTGGACGCTTAAGTTCCTCATTTGTAGGGTGGTAGAACATGTTGATGTGTAGCTCCACGTGCGATGTGTCGGCCGTAAACTTACGGGTGTACTTACCCTCACGATAGCGTGATAGCATCATAGTGTGGCGCATTGAGGTCTTGTCATCCCGGGTTTTGAAGTATGCCTCCACACGTGAGTTGCGGTTCTCATCTGTGGTGTCGATGTAGTAGTCGAAGGTGACGCTATACTCAGCGGGTATAAGCTCGTCGATGACTATGTGGAGTTTTGCTGTGTCGCTGAGCTTACGCACCCTTATAAGTGAGTCTTGTGCTACGGTGCGGGTATATCGGCGCTTTGCCACATTGTCTACGGTATCGAGTACCATGAGCTGGTAGTTGTAGAGTTTTGACTCCTCCTCGAGTATATGACTTGCCTGGCTCACAAGGTCGCTAAGACGGCTACTCTTGCGGCTGGCTATGGTGCGTACCGTAAACTGCATATCCTCGACGCTATAGCCGTAGCGCTCGAGTATAGGCTCGTAGAGTAGCAGTGAGTCCTCCGTAATCTTGCTTTCGGCCATATAGGCATTAGCCAAGAATGCGTCGTGAAAGATGTTGACAAGATCCTTATCGGGTATCGCCTTTGGCCCATCACAGCCCATAGCTCCGAGTGCGATACTCAGTAGGGCCGCAGCCTGAAATAGTATGTTTCTAAAAAGTTTCATTTGTGCATATGAGTTTACTTACTGCGTAGTTTTGTACGTACCGTAAGTAGTGATATTATCCATCCTGTGAGTAGTATTATCGCAGCCACCATCACCACATCTACGGCGGTAAGCTCTATGGGGTAGCTCTCAAATACCATGTTGGCAGGAATCTTTATCCAGCCATAGTGTTGCTGACCAAGTGAGAATCCCACGCCTATTACCACGCCTATAAGGCATCCTATCAGCGTTAGTAGAAAGCCCTCGCCTACGAAGATATCCCTTATAAGTTTGCGTGATGCTCCCATGCTGCGTAGTGTGGCTATGTCACGCTGTTTGTCGGTTATCAGCATCACCACCGCACCCACTATGGCAAAGGCTGCCACGATGGCTATAAGCGAGCCTATGAGTATTATGGCAAAGCGCTCAAGGTGTAGTAGGGCATTCATCGAGGCGCTCTTCTCGCTGCGTGTGCGTATGTTAAACTTCTCGCCAAGCGATACTTGTAGCTTACTCTCAACCGTCGTAACATCTGCCTTAGGGTCGAGCCTTATGGCTATGCCCGAGAGGCGACCCTCGTAGTTAAGCAGGCGTTGTGCGGTGCTGAGGCTCACGATTGCTGTGGTAGCATCAATCTCGGCGTTGGCATTTATCACACCACATAGGCGACTTCTGTGACGAGATATGCCACTTGTGGGCAGTAGCGTAGATATCTGTTTGCGGTTTAGGGCATATAGCTCCACCTCGTAGTCTATGCTTGGTATTCCGAGTGTTGAGGCTGCTCCCGAGCCGAGTAGAACATCGCCTTGAAATATGCGTCCCACGCCACCACGTACCACAAACTTCTCGAGGGGTAGTGTGTGCAGGTAGCTGCTATCCACGCCACGCAGTGTCAGCGTGGCACGACGAGCCTCGGTAGCTGCCATCACGCTCTGCTCAAGATATGGGGCATAGCTTATGATGCCCTCTGTCGAGCTAATCTTTTCGTAGTCAACATCTTTGGCCGAAAATGTCTGACCTCGTGATGCGACAATCTCTATGTCGGCATCTACCAGCGAGTATATCGAGTCTATGGTGCGGCTCAGTCCCCCGAACATTGCTAAGAGTATAATCATGGCCGCAGTGGGTATCGCCACAGCTATTACGCTGACCATGGCGATGATGTTTATCACCGAGTGAGACTTCGGCGAAAACATGTAGCGGCGTGAAAACTGTAACCACAACATAGCGCACTCTGCGGTGTGTGACTACTTGTTAAGAAGGTTGTCGATATTCTCGATATACTCCAGCGAGTCGTCGATGAAGAACTCCAGCTCAGGTACAATCTTGAGCTGATTACGGATGCGGCTGCCGAGTATCTTGCGTATCAACCAGCCCTGCTCCTTGATAGCCTCGAGAATCTCTGTGCTACTCTCAAATGGGAAGATGCTTACGTATACCTTAGCATAGCCCAAGTCGGGAGATATGCGTACGGCGGTTACTGTAACTAACTTACCACGTGTGGTGTCGGCAAGCTCCTTCTGGATAATCTCTGCAAGGTCACGCTGTAGGAGACGTGCTATCTTCTGCTGTCTTGTTGAATCCATAACTTATTGTGTTTTATGCGTTTTACTTTATTATCGAACTGGTGGACGCTTCGCACCGGCATTATTGCCTGGGCGTGTTGTGTTGGTATTGCCACCTGGGCGTGTTGCGCTGCCTGAGTTCCCCGATGTGCCACGACCTGCGCCAGCTGCAGTATTTGTCGCCTCGCTGAAGTTGAAGCTGTCAAGTCGCTTGGTGCGCTGAGGACGCTTCACAAACCACTCATCGAAGCCACGCTTGTTAAATCGCCAGCCTACAGTGAGTGAGAATGTAAGGTTGTCGATGGGCGAGCGCAGTGGCGAGTAGTAGAATGGGTTTTCACGACCATCCGTCGAGCTTGAGTAGTATTTGTTTCGGTTCTTCATAAGATCGGAATAACCGAAGTTGTAGCGTGCCTTGAGGCCTACCTCTACCTGACCAAGGAGTACAGCAAAGCCTGCTCCACCCATCAGTCCGTAGCCAAAGCGGTTGTCACGAGGTACCTTCCACTCATATTTACCTCCAGGGTATCGGTCATTCTCGTAGCTGTAGTTCGAGTTGATGTTGAACGACAGCACAAATGCCGCCTCGATAAACACCCTGAGTCGGTTTTTCGCTAAGTAGAAGTGTGGCTGCCACACTATAGGTAACATCACTGAGTTGACATTACGGGTGTAGTATTGGTAGTGTCTCACCTCCTTGTCATTGACAAAGTCTGAGGTGTAGGTGTAACCCAGCTTGAATCCTCGCTCCATATACTCAAGGTCGACACCCACAGCACCCACAAAGCGTGGCTTGTCGCTATAGTATCGCCATGCAAGGCCAAAGCTATTAGCTCCCCATAACCACTTAACCTCCTCAGCAGGGTAGAAACGTCCGTAGGTAGCTCCCGAGCCACCCACCAACGTAAGGGTGTGCTGAGCCTCAGCACGACCAAAGGTCATAAGGCTGAGAAGGAGTGTCAGGGCGAGTGTTAAGCCCTTAGTATGTAGTTCTGCTCTTTTCATTATCGCATTCTGTTATTTCCCATTCCACTCACTCCGCCCATGCTTGATGAGGTGCCTGAGCGTAGTCCTCCTGATGTGCCACCGCCCATGCCGCCTAAGCCTCCGAAGCCGAAGCCCGACTGTCCACTTTGGCTATTGCCCTTCTTCTGCTCCTGCTGGCGTTTCTTGGCCATCTCCTCGGCGAGTTTCTTGAGACGCTCATCCTCACGATCGTTGAGCATCTTTACTACTGACTCCATGGTTATTGGAGCAAATAGCTTGTCCATGTTTACGTCGATATCAAACTCCCAATTTGCCTTTGTGGTGATGGTCTCCACGCCCTCATCATTCTTATATATCTCGGTGCGCTCAGGCTGACGCATAAGCACCATATCGCCGGTATCCCACTTGCCATTGCTGTTGAGATCCTCGACAACACGCAGCATCACATCACCTGCCGAGACGTAGTCGAAGCGGTATGTACCACTCTTCACGTTCCTAATCTCCTGCTGCACCCTGCCCTGTGCGTTTGTCAGCTGTAGGATGTAGCTTGCCTGTGGCTTTGAGCTACTTACCTTGACATTCACTATCGCATACTTCTCAGGGTCTGAACCATCGTAGGTGCAACGTATAGTGTCGTTTTGCTCCTGTGCGATGTTGTTGAACGCACCAGCGGGTATTGTAAGCTCATACTTAGCCTTAGCCTCCCACTTAGCCCTTAGCTGATACTTACGGCGGTTGAGCGTATCCTGCACAAAGTGATACTCCACCTTTTTAGGCTCGGTAACACCCTCTGTGGTCATCGTAAGGGTGATAAGCGTTGAGTCAAACTTGGTCAGAGGGTAGTCGAACTCAAGGTCTACGTGGCGATTCTTGTTTACCTCGCCCGATGCAGGTATCGTGAGCTTGAATGGGTTCTTCTTCTCTGGCTCCACCCATGACTCGCCATTCTTCTCAGCCTTCTCACGCTCCTTCTCGAGTCTCTCACGCTCCTTCTGCTCCTCCTTCGACTCGGTGAACTTCCATGCTAAGCGCAGTTTGTCGGTGGTCTCCACGAGGTTGTTTACGGAGTCGTGCTTAAGATATGTTATCGTACCCTTGATGGTGTCGGGAATCTCCTCTGGGGGTAGGTTAAACCATAGTGCTACGGTATCCTTGCCTACGGTCTGAGGGTCGTAAATGAACTTATCTTCGGGTATCGAGTCAAACACAATGCTCTTAACCTCAGGGTTTGCTGCACCGAAGTATAGCATCGCCTTATGACGCTGGGGACGCTCCTGGGTGCTTAGCACCTGACGTGTGAAGCGGCGATCCATGAACATGCGGAAGTAGAGCTGTGGGTCGGCCGAGGGGTAGTGGCGCAACGAGTCAAACCAGATGCTGAATCCCGGCATGTAGCGGGGATTGTAGGTGGTATCCAAGATGCCTATCTGGTCTACCGATGGCTCATACATCATGTTGTTGTTTGTATCCTCAAAGGCGTAGATACGGTAGTCTACGGGCTTGAGGTTCTGGGCGATGAATATGCCATTCTTCTCGGCACGTGCAATCACATGAGGCTTATACTTGAACATCGTAGAGTCGTAGTCTACGGGGCGCTCTACGGAGTCGGCTATAAAGAAGTAGATGAACGACTTACTCACTGAGTCAGCCTTGTATGAGTCGGCAGTATATCCCGACATGTACATCGAGTCTACTGTGTCACCCGTAGAGAATACGTAGCGCATGGCATGTAGCGGGTTACCCTCGTTGTTGTCGCATATCGAAGCACCGAAGTTTATGGCGTAGGTGATGTCAGGACGTAGCGTATCCTTGATAGTGATGATGATACCCTTGCCACGACGTGTCACGCTTGGTGCCTTCTTCATCGCTGGCGATGTGAAAAGCTCCTTCTGCTGATCCTTAATCTGGACATACTCATCAAATTCGACATATATCTTTGGGGGATGCAGCGTGTCGACATTTGTCGAGAAGTTGTTAGGGTTCATATATACGATTACCGGCGGGATGGTATCCTTAGGGCCTCCTGTAGGTGTCATTGTCGATGCACACTTGGTGAATAGTGCAACGCCAAACAGCAGCAGTATTACTGCCGACAGCGACCTTGTTATGCGACGTGTTATATCTTTTCCTCTGCTCATTGTTCGGTTGTTAAGCATTACTCTGTTACTTGCTCCTCGTTTTCCTCCTCTGTAGGCTCGTCCTCAGTGGGTGTCAGTGGCTCACGCTCCTCATCGGGGAATGGGTTTACTGTGTCCCAGCCATTTGCCTGTCCGCTCTTCTTGTGGGCGTAGAGGTGTAGCTGTATAGGTGTCTCGGGCAGGTTCATGGGTGTCTCGTAGAGGCGTGTGGCATATACCTTGTTCTCCAAGTCTACAACTACTATGAAGGCATGCTCGCTCCATAGCCCAAGCTCTATCTGATACTCCTTTGCTGGGTCGAACGAGCCTATAACATCGGGGTCGGAGAGCTGCTCTGAGGGGTAGTCCTTGTTGGTGATGCGATGATTTAGGGCATCCTCCCATGAGCTTACCTCCCACTTGCTCCCCTCCTTAACGTAGAAGGCGTAGGAGTCAACCTGTGTGGTGGTCTTTGTTGGCTCATCGCTCTCGACATTCTTTGAGAACATGGCAATCTTGAGCAACGTTCCCTGCTTCTCCTCCTTGAAACACGACACACAACCAATGATTATGGCCACAAGGGTTAAGACTTTTATCAGTGTTATATTTTTCATTTTCAACATATTATCGTGTTAGTTGCTGAAGCATCTCTATGGGTGTAAGCTCCAATGCTGGGTGCTTACGTTCTGCGGCTATCTCTGCTACGGGGCGTAGGGCATACTCTCGCTCGGCCAAAAAGTGGTAGGGTATTGTAAGCCTACTATCCGAGAACGTCTCGGCACCGTAAAAAATTATGTCTATGTCGATTGGGCGTGAGGCATACCTCTCGCCACTACGCTCTTTGACCCTCTGTTCCACCTCTCTGTCACGCCCAAAGAGCGCCTCGATAAGGTTTATGCGTCGTAACACCTCGTAGGCATCATGCTCCGTTGCAATCTCCGCCGCTCGGTTGATAAACTCTCGCTCCGAGGTAAAGCCGTAGGCTTCAGAGCGATACTCTGCCGAGAGCCTTATAACCTCGCCTACGGATGCGTCGATACACTTCACAGCACCTGAGAGTATCTCTGCGGCATGCTCATCGTTAGAGCCTAAGAGTAGTATTACGCTTGTCATGCTCTACAATCGGTTTATCTGCTTGGATACGGCCAAGGCAAAGTGGGTAAATATTATTCGTGGCGCACCATTTTGTGCTATCTGCATCATGGCGGTCTCAATCTCGCTTACAAGGTACTCGATGTTTTGGTTGCCTATGAATGGTGCAAACTTACGACAAAAGTCGGCCTCCTCGCCCCAAAGGTAGCTTATCGAGCCGAGTCCTGCGTGAATCATGTAGCTCTCACGCAGCAAGCGTACGGCATTGAGGAAGAACTGTCGCTGACCCTCACGTGTGAGTGCGGTCATGTCATCTGCCCACTCGAATAGTTCAAGGTGCTTGTCGTTGTAGCTTAGGCGCATAAGGCAACAGAACAGCTCAAAATATTGCTTGCGTGCCTCATCGCTCTGTCCTCGAAGCATTGCACGAAGCTCGATGATAGAGCCTGAGGCAAGGCGTGCCATGTTACGTGCCTCAAGAGGCTCTCTGCCCTCGTCAAGGGCTATGCGCTCCAATGTGGGGATGTCTATGCCTCCTACGGCTACCTCCTGTGTTCGTGAGGTTATGGTCTGCAGCAGCAGGTCGGGACGCTCCGACACAAGGATAAACAGGGTCTTATCCCATGGTTCCTCAAGAATCTTGAGTATCTTGTTGGCAGCATCGGTATTCATCGCCTCGGGAAGCCATATTATCATCGCCTTGTAGTCCGAAGAGAAACTCTTAAACTGTAGCTTGCGGATGATCTCGTCCGACTCCTTAACCGTAATAAGACCCTTCATGGTTTTACCAAGGTCGAGCCTCTCGTACCACTCCTCAGGTGTGAAGATGCCCCCACTATGACTCCACATCTCACGCCAGCGGTCGATAAACATGTCGCTGATGATCACCTCGCCCGACTTCTTATTCTGTTTGTTTACGGGGAATACGAAGTGTAGGTCGGGGTGGGCAAGCGAGGATATCTGCTGACACGATGGGCATTCGCCACACGAGTCTCCATTGTGGCGGTGTGGGCAGAATAGATACTGCACGTAGGCCAATGCTAAGGGTAGCGTACCATGGCCCGCAACACCGCTGAATAGCTGTGCATGGCTGATACGTCCGGCATCAATCTGCTGGCTAAGACGACGTTTCAGGTCGTCGTGTCCTATGACATCTGAGAATCTCATCGCTTAAACTTTCCTATTGCGCCCTTAACTAAGGCCTTAACATCAATCTTCTCACGCCATATGGCAAAGAGCAATACTGCGCCAAATAGCAATACGTTGATACCCAACCATGTTATATGGCTGATGTGTGGTGCTACCAGCTCCGATGTGGCATACACCGCACCACCGAGTAGCACGTACTCGCCTATGCGACGCAGGTCGTAGGGTACGGGGTAGCGTTTGCGACAGAGCATGTAGCTCCATACCACCATGGCGGCCTCGGCAACGAGACGTACCCATGCTGCACCACGATATCCGAGCTTTGGAACAAGTACAAAGCTTAGAGCAAGGGTCACGCCAAGACCAAGGAAGGTGACATACGCAGCATACTTTGTCTTCTCCTCACGCTTATACCAGAACGATAGGTTGAACCATATTCCCGCCAGCACGTTTGAGGCAAGCACCACAGGGAGTATGTCGATGCCCTCCCTGAAGCGTGAGCCTACGATAAGAGCAAAGAGGTCTCTAAATAGCACGATGCCCAGGAATATCAGCACCGAGGCCATCACAAAGTACTTCATCGCCGCAGCATTAGCCTCCTTGAACTCCTCCTTCTTAAATCCTGAGAGGAAGAATGGCTCGGCTGCCAAGCGATACATCTGCGTGAAGAGGGTCATCACCACAGCAATCTTCACGATAGCGCCATATACACCTAACTCGGCCATCGCCTCGGCCTCTGTGCCTGGTGCCAGATACTTTATCATCTGACGGTCGATAAACTCGTTAGCCGTACCAGCAACGCCACTGATAAGTAGCGGTAGCGAGTATACGAGGATACGCCTGAAGAGCTTGCCATCGATGCGTGGTAGTGTGCGGTCGGTTGTTGGTAGCAGAGCTATGAATGTCACGCCACTTGCCACAAGGTTGGCGATAAGTACCCAGCCCACACCAAATGTGGTGTCGTACAACCCTGCGATGCCAAATCCTACGGCGAGTGCAAGGTTGAGAAGCATGTTCAGCGACTTGAGTGCTACGTAGCGCATGGCACGTCCCTGCTCACGAAGGCGTGCAAAGGGTATGACTGCCCATATATCGAGCATCACTATCGCAGCCACGATAGGTACATACTCGGGGTGAATGACATATGCCTCGCCCATAGCTCGTGAGATTGGCGTGCTGAAGAGCAACACCAAGCCAAAGAATATTATTGCAGCAAGCGAGTTTGCACCCCATGTTGTGGCAAACACCTTGCGCTTTGCTGCAGTCACATCGCCACCCTCCTCCTCGGCACGTGTGGTAAAGCGGAAGTAGCTCGACTCCATGCCCATCGAAAGTATCACTAAGGCGAAGGGAATCAGGGCGTATATGTCGGTGACAATGCCATACTCTCCCTGGTCGAAGATACGCGTATAGTAGGGCGTTAGCAGATAGTTTAAGAAGCGGACAACTATCGTGCTTATGCCATATATTGCGGTCTGTTTGGCTAACTTTTCTAACATCGTTCTATTCGCAAACTTTGCATTTGGGGTATATAATGTGGCAAAGTTAGTATAATTATACTAAACCGCAAATTATTGGCACACAATTTTACTTATTGGCTCAGAGATGGCGGCTCCAACGAGGGTGGCTTAAATGGCTGCTGAAGTGGTAAAATAAGGGAGTACTATGACCGATAAAAAATAACCATATTCGCCACATGACTCATTGTGTGCCATGCAGTGAATATGGTCATCTATTATTTAATATTAACCTAAAAATAGGCTATGTTATAGAGCGTTACGAGAGTTTTAGTAGTTCTCGATAACTGCCTCAAGGTGCTGCTTCCAGATAAGGGCTGCGCCACCCAAGATAGCAACATTCTTATCCTGAATACCACTCATCATAAGCTTAACCTTACCCTTGAAAACGCCGAGCTGATTCTCCTCCATATAGCGGTGTGTAGGGCGCATAATATAGTCGCCGGCATTTGCCAAACCACCGAAGAGGATGATTGCCTCAGGCGAGGTGATTGCAGTTAGGTCGGCAAGAGCCAAGCCAAGTACCTTACCTGTGCGCTCGAAAGCCTCCAAAGCGATAGGGTCGTTCTTTGCAGCAGCGTCAGAGAGCATCTTGGCCTCAAACTTATCGTAAGGGATTGTGCGAAGCTCGCTATCGCAAGTCATTGTTGCCATAAGGTCGAAAGCAGTACGCTTGATACCTGTAGCTGATACGTAAGCCTCAAGACAACCCTTGCGACCGCAACCACACTGACGGCCTGTCTCACGTGATGTTACGGCGATGTGGCCGAACTCGCCAGCAAAGCCGTCGTGGCCATATACCATCTCGCCATTGCAGACGATACCTGAGCCAAGACCTGTGCCGAGGGTAATCATCGCAAAGTCCTTCATGCCACGAGCGTTACCAAACACCATCTCGCCGATAGCTGCCGCATTAGCATCGTTCGTAACCATAACCTTCGCACCACCAAGCAGACGGCTCAAATCCTCAACAAAGTTGAAGATACGGATGGTATCGGGACGTGGGTCGGCCGGATCCTCGAACTTCCAGAGGTTAGCCGGAGTCTCGATACGACCCGAGTGAATATTAGCATTGGGTGCACCAACGCCGACACCAATCAGGTCGCACTCGGGCTG
>JAZNQJ010000190.1:0-15633 GCA_045590115.1 Alistipes sp.
ACTCCTTGGCTCACAGAACGACATGGCTACGATCCGACTTGAACGAAGTATGAGTAACCGTTCTGTGGGTTGATGCTACGCAATGAGCGTGCAGCAGAAGCAGCCTCAGAGTAGTTGTTTGCGCTAAGCTCGATAAGAGCAATCTGAACATACAATGACTCTTTCTTAGCTGGGTCAACCTCAACACCAAGTGCCTCACGGAGATACTTCAACGCCTTGCCATGCTCACCACGGCCCTGGAAGCTCTGTGCAAGGAACAAAGCAGTCTCTGATGATGGGTTAAGAGCGTGGTAACGCTCAGTAATCTCAAAGTAGAAGTCGCTTGAGCAGTTTGCACGAGACATCAAGCCTACAGCCTTTGCCAAAAGCTCTGCATCATCTGGGTTAGCTTCAATCTTCTCCTTGAACATAGGCTCAAGGTTCTCACACTTTGCAGCACCGCTATCTGCGAAGCTATCCTCAAACATCTTCTTGTTAGCCAATGCAGCCTCATCTGCAGCAGTCTCGAAGTATGGAGCAAGTCGCTCATACTCCTCGAGTACCATCACGCTGGTGATGTTATCATCAAAAGCAAAGTCATCGCAGAGGCTCTTAAAGTACATAGCTGCGATATCGAGCTTTACGGTATTAGCTGTGATAGCTGCGTCAACAGCACTCTTCAAAGTTGAACGGAGCAACTCACGGTCTGATGAGCAGTACTTGTTAACATCACGAGCCTTGAGGTCGAGGATATAGTCACGACCATACTTGAGGTCATCGCCGAAATACTGGATACGTAGGTCGTAGATAATCATCAACGAGTCAATCAAACGACGCTTCTCGTCGAGGTTACGTGAACGGTTGATACGGTTCTTGTAGAGGGTAGTACCACGTGTAAAGGTGTTCATTGATGCACCTGGACAGTTGTTCAACAGCTGCTGGAAGTTTACAGTAGCCGCAGCATAATCCTTAGCATCCATAGCCTCCTTAAGGAAGTTACTTGCACCGATGTTTGAAGCACGCTCCTCAGCGGTGGCTCCCCACTTACCATAAAGTTTGTCGTCGCTAAAATCCTGTGCTGAAGCTGAGAATCCTACGAACAAAGCCGCAGCAGCCAAAAGAAATTTTACGCTTTTCATAGTTTAAGTTTTTAAATTTTATGTTTGTTTATGTTCTACGTTCTACATATATAACGCACCAAAGGCCATTAATCGTATTTCTGGCGCACAAACCAATAGTCCTGCGTATCGATTGAGAATAGCGAGAAGCCTACAGAGATCTTGTAGTAGTTTTGGGTGGCGAGTCCAACCTTTGCGCCATTAACCATCGCACTCTTTGGTGCAGACAGGCGACCATACTCAAAGCCGATATTTACGGATGATGAACCCCAAAGGCGTATTGGCAAACCGATACCAGCTGTAATAGCCAATGTATTAACTCTCTGACCAGCAAAACTCTGATAGTAGTTGCCAAGTCTTGCACCCACACGATACGACATACGGTTGAAGTAGCTACGTGTGTCGCCACGACGTGGTGTATACTCAAGACCGAGCTTGATGGTGTGTGTATTGCTATAGCTTACTGCGATATTAGCGGCATTGTCGTTCTCGGCATATGAGCTATTATCGTCGCCCCACATGGCGTAGTTGTAGTCTGCACCACACGCCACCTTACGGTCAACGTAGTAGACACCCACACCCACCTGATGAGGTATTCGTAGCTCAAGCGTGCTTAACTTATTGACAATAGGAAAGCCCCCACTCAACGAGCCATTATACTGATTGTCGGTGTAGACATAGTTCTGCTCACGAGGATTTAGCTTTCCACCGAGGTCGTAGGTTGCACCAAAGGTCAGCACACGCTTCTCGTTGTAGATGGCGTTAAACTGCACACCCGCCTGGAACTTGAAGTTGTTCACGATAAATGAGTCAACACCCTTTGTCGGAGCATATGTACCATTGCCCGTAATTTGGTTGGTTACTTGAGTAGTGTACTCACGATCGATATTACCCCAGAAGTAGCGTGCTGCAACACCCACCGAGAACCAGCGTACGGGAGCCCAGCCCAAAGCCAACTTTACCTCGGTGATATCGCCCTCGCCAGCAAAGATATACTGCACACGACCGATGTCTGCCCAATTATCCTCGTTCTCATCCGTAGTAAGCATCTTGTAGCCCACGCTGCTATATGGCGATATATTGAACATCGCGCCAAGATTCTTAGCAACGGGGAATGCAAGGCCGATGTTGTGGATATTTGCTGTGTTGAACGCATTACGAGCCTTGTCCACATAACTGCCATCCGCAGCATACTTGGCCTGGTTGTTACGATAGTGCGAGGCATCGAAGTTGACATCAAACAAGAAGCTCTTCTGTGGAGCCATGCTTGCTGCTGCAGGGTTAAGGGTGTTAACCTGTGCGGCATTGCGCAAGCCGATACCTATACCACCCATCGAACGCATCTGCACCGAGCCGGGAGTATGAATCTCGCCAAGACCATACATCGAGTATGGCGAGTAGGCGTTAAGGCTCGACGACTGCGCCGATGTTACCTGAGGTAACACCACCATCACAACAGCCAAAACAGCTGTCAAAAGTCTAAATATATTACTCTTGCCTATCTGCATTGTAGTTCAAAATTGTATGAAGCCCATAAATCACCGGCTCACAGTCTGCAAATATCCCATTTTTAATTCGCATTGCAAAATATTTTGCATCACCTCCGGTGAAAATTATGCATTTTTTTGTATTTTTCTTTGAAAAATCATCAATATAGCCCCTAATCTCATGCTCAATACCTCGCATCACCCCCTGCTCGATAGCCTCACGAGTGGTGCGACCATACTCCAAAACATCCTCTGTTGCGGAGCAAAGTGGCAGACAAGCAGTATAGTCGCTCAAGGCACGAAAACGTAGCGACACACCTGGCGAGATATTACCTCCAAGGAATACACCATTCTCCACCCTATCAATCGTAATTGCCGTACCAAAGTCCACGATAAGCAGAGCCTCCGAGCCATACATCTGGGCAGCACCTACCGCAGCGGCAAGGCGGTCAGCACCAAGTGTCTGGGGTGTGGCATAACCATTGCCAAGAGGGATAGGTGTGGTAGCGGGGACAAAGTGCAGTACGTAGTCTACCATACCTCGTAGCACCTCGCAGACACCTTCTGCATCACCACGTGTTGACGATACCACAGCTCGGCGAATATCCTTATGCTTTGCCACAATACCACTCAGCCAAGACTCAGTAGCTGAGTCTGAGACATAGCTTGCAACACTATCTACCCCACTCATTACCACAGCTTTAGCACGTGTATTTCCGATATCAACAATAAGATTCATGCTTAGTCTATTTCTGCTCATCGGGTGCTGCCAACCAACGTAGCATGGCCACACCCTCGGCAATAGAGTATATCTTTCTAACGGTCATCGACAATCGATTATTGTACTGCTTAACCACGAAACGATCGGGATCGGCAACAACCCTACGCAACAATCGCATGAACATGTCGGTCTTGAACAACGGCGAGTTATTGTCGCCCACAAAGCGGGCTATCAGCAAGCCATTCTTAACCTTGACATGCTCCATACCGAGATTGATGGCCTCACGACGCAGCTTAACCACATCGATAAGTTCGATAACAGCCTGTGGCAGACCACCAAACCTATCCTTAAGACGCTCGGCAAAGGCCTCAAACTCAGCATCGTTACGCATAGCATCGATCTCGCGGTAGAGACGCAATTTCTCGCTCTGCGAACGCACGTAACTATCTGGGATTGAAGCATCAATATCGATATCGATAGTAGCATCATCAACAAACGACACATCACGCATAGCGTCGTTCTCGCTTTGGCTCAAGCCCGAAGTATCGAGACCCTCGGCACGAAGCTCCGAGATTGCCTGATTGAGAATCTTCTGATAGGTCTCAATGCCGAGATTGGCGATGAAACCACTCTGTTCAGCACCAAGCAGATTACCCGCACCACGAATGTCGAGATCCTGCATAGCAATATTAAATCCAGAACCCAAATCCGAGAACTCCTCGATAGCCTTAAGACGGCGACGTGCATCGCCACCCATAAGCTCATCAGGGGGCGAAAGCAGGTAGCAGAAGCCCTTGCGGTCGCTACGTCCCACACGACCTCGCAGCTGGTGCAGGTCGCTGAGACCGAAGCGGTGTGCATCGTTGATAATGATGGTGTTGGCATTACCGATATCGATACCATTCTCGATGATTGTTGTGGCCAACAGCACATCGAACTCGCCATATATAAAGTCCATGATAAGCTTCTCAAGCTCATCGGCATGCATGCGTCCATGACCAACCCTCACACGTGCCTTAGGGCATATGCGAGTTATCATGCCTTGCAACGTATGCAGATCCTCGACACGATTATGCACGAAGTAGACCTGACCACCACGTGACAGCTCCTCCTCGATAGCATCACGAATAATCTCCTCAGAGAATAGATGAGACTCGGTAACTATAGGCTGACGGTTAGGTGGAGGTGTAGATATTACCGAGAGATCACGAGAACCCATCAACGAGAACTGCAGTGTACGAGGTATAGGCGTAGCCGTAAGGGTCAGAGTATCAACAGATACCGACATCTGCGTGAGCTTCTCCTTGGCTGCCACGCCAAACTTCTGCTCCTCATCGATGATGAGTAGTCCCAAGTCGTGGAACTCTATCTGCTTAGACAGCATCTTATGCGTGCCTATGAGGATATCAATCTTGCCCGAGCGCAGCTCCTCGGCGATACGTCGTGCCTCACGAGTCGACTTCGTTCGGTTGATATACTCCACCGTAACGGGCAGATCACGCAGACGCTCCGAGAATGAGCGGTAGTGTTGCAGGGCAAGGATTGTCGTAGGCACAAGCACCGCCGTCTGCTTACCATCACACGCCGCCTTGAAGGCTGCACGTATAGCCACCTCAGTCTTACCAAAGCCCACATCGCCACACACGAGGCGATCCATAGGCTGATCCGACTCCATATCTCGCTTAATAGCGGCTACGGCACTCTGCTGGTCTGGCGTATCCTCCCACTTGAACGACGACTCAAGCTCATGCTGCAGGTAGCTATCCTCCGAGAAGGCAAATCCCTTAGAGGCCTTACGCTTGGCATACAGGGCAATAAGCTCACGTGAGATATCCTTAACAGCCTTCTTAGTTGTGGCCTTGAGCTTCTGCCAAGCACCATTACCGAGCTTATAGATTTTTGGTGGATCACCATCGCCACTCTTATATCGAGAGATACGGTGCAGGGCATGAACATTCACAAACAGAATGTCGTTATCCTTGTATATCAGCTTTATAGCCTCCCTAACTCGGCCATTGTCGTTAAGTTTAACAAGACCTCCAAAACGACCTACGCCATGGTCGATATGCACCACATAGTCGCTCACTTTCAGAGCATTAAGCTCTGCTACGGTCATCTGCTCATCACGCTTGATCTCGCCACGAATGCGGTAGCGTTGATAGCGGTCAAATATCTGATGGTCAGGATATAGACACACCTTAAGGCGGTTATCTACGAAGCCCTCATGGAGTACCATCTCCAACGACTTAAAGTCTACAGAGCGACGACCTACCTGATGGAAGATATTATCCAAGCGCTCAATCTGCGCCTTATTTTTCGAGAGTATATAGGTGGTGTATCCACGCTGCGAGTTCCAGCGTATGTCATCGGCCAAAAGCTCAAAGTTACGGTTGAAACGTGGCTGTGGCGTGGTATCGAACGTAATGGTCTGCTGCGCACGACGCTCCTTAAGGTTATCCTTGAGCAGAACAAGGTTGCACCCTGCTATATCCTCAAGTAGACGCTGGCGTGAGGTCAGTCGTGAGGTCACAAGACGTATACCCTCCTCATCCTCGGCCTGCTCCAAGCACTTCTTGCGTACATCGGCAACCTTACGCAACGAGTAGTCGGCATCGGCAACCCACCATGTAGCCTCGCCCACAAACTTTGCCAACGAGACACGCTCGGTGTCATCCTTGGGCATGGTGTTGGGGATAATCTCAATCTCCTCAGGCGTATCTGCCGAGAGCTGGCTCGAGATATCGAACCTACGCAACGAGTCCACCTCATCGCCAAAGAAGTCGATACGATAGGGCTTAGACTCCACATATGAAAACACGTCGATAATACCACCACGAACAGAGTATTGACCTGGCTCATAGACAAAGTCTACTCGCTCGAAGCCCTGCTCAACAAGCCAATCGACAAGCTCGCTCTGCTTGAGTGTCTGGTGGCGCTTAACCTTGCGTGAGACACTACTAAGATGCACCCTATCAGCAACACTCTCGACCAAGGCCTCAGGGTAGGTACACACCACAAGGTAGCCACCACGAAACTCCGAGATGGCATTTAGTGCCGATGTGCGGCGCACCACTCCTTGAGCATCCTCGCCACCATATACGGGAGAGCGTTTATAGCCCGACGAGAAGAACGCAACACGCTCCTCATCAAGCAGTTCGTAGAGGTCGTTAACCAAGTATGCAGCACTATCTCGGTCGTCGGCCAAGAAGATATGAATACCCCCTACTCGCTCGATTATAGTTGCCGCATAAAGCGAATAGGCTCCGCCGACCATCTGCTCAAGATGGACGGTAGAGCCTATAGTTTCCAAACATTTTTTCAGCTCAATCGCAGGCTTGGATCTACGAATGATGCTCTTTAACTGGTCCATGCGCTTCTGGTTTTACTACTACATTAGAAGCGACTTGCCCTCTTTGTCGAGGTAGCGTACATCGATCATGCCGAGGCTCTGATCTGATGACAGCTTAATACGTAGCTTATACTTGCAAATCCAACGCATGCGGCGTGACCATAGACCCTTGCTAAGGTATGCCGCAACATAGGGACTAACCTTGAGGTTGACAAACTTGCAACCACGCTCGGCTAAGAGCTGTATCTGTCCCTCAATCTTCTCCTCAAGCAGTATTGTTGGCTCCACCTTGCCCGTTCCAAAACATGTTGGACAGACATCTGAGGTCTCAGCCATAGCAATAGGACGCACCCTCTGACGGGTGATCTGCATAAGTCCGAACTTGGTAAGTGGCAGTATTGTGTGCTTTGCCTTGTCCGAGGCCATGAGCTTCTGCATATGTTCGTAGAGAAGCTGACGGCTGGGGGCTTTACGCATATCGATAAAGTCGACAATCACAATACCTCCCATATCTCTGAGGCGCAGCTGACGTGCAATCTCGGTGGCGGCAGCGAGGTTAACCTCAAGGGCTGTCTGCTCCTGGTCATCCTCCGCCTTGGTGCGGTTACCCGAGTTTACGTCGATGACGTGCATGGCCTCGGTATGCTCGATGATAAGGTAGGCTCCACGACGGAGCGATACGTACTTAGCAAATAACGACTTGATCTGCTTCGCAACATCGAAGTTGTCGAAGATGGGCACCTTGCCCGTATAGAGCTTCACGAGCTTATCCATCTCAGGTTTGATGGCATGCACATAGCTCTTAATCTCGTTGTAGAGTGGTTCGTTGTCGACAGTAATCTGCGAGAATGTGTCGTTGAGCGAGTCACGAATGATAGTATTTACCCTGCTCATCTCGCTCATAACCAATGCTGGAGCATCGACCTTGCCAAGTGCTGCAAGGGCGCTATTCCAGCGCTCCACCAACGAGAGTATGTCTTGCATGATGTCGATATCTTCAGCATCGGCAGCCGCCGTACGAATAATGACACCAAAATTTTGTGGAAGCACCTCCTGTGCTACCTTACGAAGTCGTTTCTTTGCAGCATTCGAGCGTATCTTATTCGATACAAACACCTTTGATGAGAATGGCACCAACACCACATTGCGTCCGGCAAGCGATATATCTGCCGTAAGACGGGGTCCCATGGTCGATATCGCCTCCTTGGCAATCTGCACCATCACGAGGTGTCCCTGCTGTAGGTGGTCACCAATGCGACCCTCCTTGGCGAGTGGCTCTTCGAGCTTCATGCTCTCGACACGTACGGGGCGTTTGCCCTGTGTACGGCTATCTACTATACGTCGTAGCGAGCTGAAGTTCGCACCCAGGTCGAGATAGTGGATGAAGGCATCCTTCTCGTGGCCAATGTTCACGAAGGCTGCGTTCAGTCCGGGCATAATCTTGCGTACCTTGCCGACATAGATGTCGCCGACGGCAAAACCGGTCTGACACTGCTCCTTGTTAAGTTCGACAAGCACCTTGTCCTCACATAGTGCTATCGATACTTCAGTTGGATTTACATTGATAATAAGTTCTCTCTGCATAGCTTAACAATGTAAATCTTAATGTGTTAATTAAATAGACGAAGCTAAGGCATAGACCTTAGCTTCACCTATGTCTGTTAAGAAGAGATTACTTCTTCTTATGACGATTCTTGCGAAGACGCTTCTTGCGCTTGTGCGTCGCCATCTTATGACGCTTGTGCTTCTTTCCGTTTGGCATAATTGTAATATATTAAATTAGGTTTAATGCGCAGAAAAACTACTTAATCTCGCTGATAAAGCTCTTAGAAGGCTTGAAAGCAGGGATATTGTGCTCTGGGATGGTGATGGTAGTATTCTTAGAGATATTACGAGCCACCTTCATAGCACGCTTCTTGATGATGAAGCTACCGAAGCCACGCAAGTATACGTTCTGACCGTTGGTCATTGCATCCTTAACGCTATCCATAAATGCCTCAACAATAGCCTGAACCTGAATCTTCTCAACACCGGTTGACTTAGCAATCTGGTTTACGATATCTGCCTTTGTCATGATCTTAAAAGTTTTTATTTATTAGTTTTTTAGTACAATATTTTCAATTTTTATTCACGCTGACAACACCGTTTACGCAAAATAGTCCGCAAATATACGTTGAATTGTGCGAATTTGCAACAAAAACCGAAAATAAAATCGTATTTATTGATATTGCGAGGATTAAACCATGTTTCGCAGTCGCGATATGCAGGGTTATTTAAACTGATTTAGAGCATTCGCCAACCCCTCGACAGCCTGATCAAGACCCGACTGAATCTTGCCTCCAATCATCATTCGCATCATCATGTTAAGCTCGGCATGAAGCACCATGCGAACACGTGTATCACGCTCGTCAACCTGCTTCAGCTGAATCCAAAACGTGAAGTCGATAGGTATTCCACCCTCATCGGCAACAATCTTAACATGTTTATTCTCAACACGCTCAGCAATACGAAGACCCACCTTCATACCCTTAACCTTAAACGAGCAACTATCCTCAGTAGCCTCCCACTCCTCAACCTTATCCTTCATCGCTGGCGAGAGCAGGTCCATGCGTGAGATTATCGGAAAGATAAGCGACGCTGGGTGGTGTATTTGCTGTTGTTTTGATTCGTACTTTTCCATATTTATACTATAGTTTATGACCTAAAAACGAGCCACAAAGGTAGCAATTTTTATCGAATTACAAAACGTCGTGCCTCTTCAGACAAAATCTCAATGCGCACAACCATAGTATCATCGGGCAGCAGCGGTTCAATCTTCTCGGGCCACTCCACCAGGCATAGCTCTCCGGATGAGAGGTACACCTCAGAGCCAAAGTCGAGTGCCTCCTCAACACGCTCGATACGATACATATCAAAGTGGTAAATGGTACGACTACCCTCATATTGGTTGACAATAGCAAACGTAGGGCTGGTGACATCATCCTTGCTACCAAGCGCACGTGCTATACGGCTAATTAGCGTGGTCTTACCAGCACCCATAGGGGCATCGAAGGCTACCACAGTGCGACCATCAAGGCTCTCGATGACAGCCTCAGCCACACGATCAAGCTCATCGAGCGAGTGAATCTCAATTACTTTCTCCATCATTCTACTTATTCTTGGGCTTAAGCACAGCAAATGGCACCATCATCTCCTCCATAGAGATACCGCCATGCTGGAACGTATTTTTATAATACCTTATATATTTATTAGCGTCGTTGTTATAGACCAAAAAGTCTCGGTTATAGGCAAATATGTAGCTCGACGTAAGACGTCCCGATGGTAACTGCACATCCTCAGGGCGTGTCACCTCATATACATCACGTGAGTTATAGGCAAGGTTACGGCCTGTCTTGTAGCGTAGGTTTGGCGAGGTCTCCCTGTCGCCCGTAACACGCACAGGGTTATCCACACGTACCGTACCATGATCCGAGGTTATGACAACCCTATGACCACGCTCCGAGAGCAGTTTGAGGAGTGTATAAAGCTCCGAATGTTCAAACCATGAGCGTGTTAGCGAGCGGAACGATGCCTCATCGTCCGTAAGGTCACGAATAATATCGGTCTCGGTACGTGCATGCGAAAGGATGTCGAGGAAGTTATATACCACCACCGAGAAGTCTGCCTCATAGACACGTTGCATATTATCCAGGAGCTTACGTCCAGCCTCGGGGCGCACAAGTTTATCGAATGACAGGCGATACTGCTTGCCCGACTGCTGTATAAGACGACGCAGGAACTCCTCCTCATACATATTTTTGCCCCCATCCTCATTGTCGTTGAGCCACTTTTCGGGCATCAGCTTATCAATAGCCAATGGCATAAGACCTGCAAACAGAGCATTGCGGGCATACTGCGTAGCGGTAGGCAGAATAGCACAATATAGGTCATCGACCTCCACATCGTAGAAGCCACGCAACAGTGGCTCAATCGTACGCCATTGGTCGTAGCGCATATTGTCGATAAGCACCAACGTTGTCTTACCCTTGTCCACCTCGGGAAATATGCGTCTACGCATCAGCGTATGCGACATGACGGGTATCTGAGCCTCATCCTGACGGCGGTTGATCCAATCGTAGTAGTTACGGCGCACAAACTTCGAGAAGCCCTGATTTGCCTCATGCTTCTGATAGCTAAGCACCTCACGAATGCTGTGGTCGGATGATGAGGCAAGCTCTATCTCCCACCCCACAAGCTTACGGTAGAGTGCCGACCATTCGGCAAAGCTCTCGGCCTGTTGTTGCTGTACGGCAATACGTCCAAACTCCGAGCGGTAGTCTGCGGTAGTCTGCTCAGTGACAAGCTGTTGCGAGTGCAAGTTTTTCTTTATCGAGAGCAGCACCTGGTTAGGGTTTACGGGCTTGATTATATAGTCGGCAATCTTCGAGCCTATGGCCTTATCCATGATATTCTCCTCCTCGGACTTGGTCACCATGATTACGGGCAACGAGGGGCGTGAGGCCTTGATAAGTGGCAAGGTCTCAAGGCCGGTCATGCCGGGCATCATCTCATCGAGAATAACAAGGTCGAAAGCCTGCTCCGAGATCATATCCACAGCGTCGTAGCCATTGTTACACGTATCTACCTCATAGCCCTTGCTGCGCAGAAACATCACATGGGGCTTTAACAGGTCAATCTCATCATCTACCCAAAGTATCTTGTTCATATCTCTAATCTCTAACAAATAAAACTATTTTAACAAGTAACGTTCCATAAGCTCACAAATTGTGGCGTAGCTCGATTTCAGTCTCTGGGCAAGGGACTCAGCATCGCACCATGCCACATCGACGATACCCTCCTCGCTCTGAGCCTTAAGCTCGCCACCCACAGCACGCATCGCCCACCACTCGGTACGCTTAAGCTCCCAGCTGCCATAGGTATCATAGGCGTGCCACGTATGTGCTACGGGACTATCGCCCACCACCTCGCAGCAGATGCCCGTCTCCTCTCGAACCTCACGAAGTGCCGCCTCACGACCACTCTCGCCCATCTCTACATGGCCCTTAGGCAGATCCCAATGGCCTCGTGAGTGTATCATCAAAATAGACCCTGAGCCATTATCAACAACACCTCCAGCAGCCTCGACTACCACAAACTCCCGTTTCAGAGCCTCAAACGTAGCCTCAACATCGGGGGTTAAGATAGTCACATATTTGTAGTTTTCAACTTTTTTTATTACTTTCGCTCTCGAAACCGACAACTTATCATCTACCTGAAGAGTGTGATACTCCGCAGTGGGTGGCTGCGAGCAGATGACAAGGCGTGTAGAGCCAAAGTATATGGTAGGGTTTAAGCTCATAATCATTCGTATACGATGGCAAAGATATAAAAAATTAAGGATAACACACCTAAGAGTTGCTTTATTGTGAGCTACAACTTAAAAAACTACATAACTATTTATGAAAAAAATTCTATTTCTTATGACATTTGCATCGCTTCTTACCCTGGGTAGCTGCGAGGAGAGCAACCTACCTAAGCCTTTGGTTATCGACAACGCCCTGACCGAGGCTGAGAAGGAGGCTGGTAAGTTCACCCCAGAGGTGATGTGGAAGATGGGCCGTATAGGAGCGCAGACTCTATCTGCAGATGGCTCAAAGCTGGTATATGCTCTTACGGAGTACAACCTTGCCGAAAATCGTGGTGTGACAACACTATGGCTTCGTGACATGGCTACAGGCGACACCAAGCGCCTTACTGACTACAACTCTACAAACCACTCGGCACAGTGGCTCGACGAGAGTAACATCGCCTTTTTGTCTAACCGCACAGGCTCTTCGCAGGTGTGGGCAATGGACATCAACACCCTTGCAACACGTCAGCTGACAAACTTTGCAAAGGATGTTGAGGGTTTTGGCATCGCCGGCGACCACGCATTCTATGTGCAGCGAGTTGAGGTGGCTAAGCTCAAGGGCTCTAACAAATATGAGGATATGGACAAGTCTAAGGTGCGTATTTATGACGACCTTATGGTACGCCATTGGGACTATTGGGATGATGGCTCATACCTCCATATCTTTGCTGCTGATTATAAGGATGGTAAGATTGCTGAGGGTAAGGATATCATCGGTGCTGACAAGGCCTATGACGCACCTTTGGCACCATACTTCGACAACGCTGAGATTCGCCTATCGCCCGACGGCAGTCAGCTTGCCTACACTTGCAAACCACTCACAGGCACCGAGTATGCCCTTTCTACCGACTCGGATATCTTCCTCTACACATTTGCCACCGACCAGACTCGCAACCTCTCAAAGGAGGCTGCGGCAGCTGGCGAGGATAAGTTCGTGGGCTATGATAAGTACCCTGTATTCTCGCCCGACGGCAAGAAGATCGCCTTCCGCTCACAGCGTCGCCCCGGCAACGAGGCTGACCAGCAGCGTCTTTGGGTATTCGACCTTGAGACCAACAAGTGCGACTATATCACACGTGGTCAGGACTACAGCGTAACCGAGGTTGTGTGGGATGGCAACGAGGCTATGTACTTCGTGCTTCCATGGCGTGGCACACATCAGGTGGCACACATTGACCTTAAGGGCAACCTAAAACACATCACTCGTGGCAATCACGACATCAACAACTTCACCTTTGCCGGTGGTAAGATTGTGGCTAACATGAACACCATCTCGAAGGCTGTTGAGCTTTACGACGTTAACCTTGAGACAGGCGAGCTAAGCCAGCTTACCGACGTAAACCGTGAAATATATGACAACATCAAGTTTGGCGAGGTACAGGAGCGTTGGATTACCACTACCGATGGCAAGAAGATGCTCACATGGGTAATTCTTCCTCCCGACTTCGACCCAGCGAAGAAGTATCCTACACTACTCTACTGCCAGGGTGGCCCACAGAGTACCGTATCGCAGTTCTGGAGCTACCGCTGGAACTTCCAGCTTATGGCTGCCGAGGGATATGTCATCGTAGCACCTAACCGTCGTGGCTGTCCATCGTTCGGCCAGGAGTGGACCGACCAGATATCGGGCGACTACTCAGGTCAGAACATCAAGGACTACCTTGCAGCTATTGACGAGGTATCTAAGGAGCCTTGGGTTGATACCGATAAGCGTGGTTGTGTAGGTGCATCGTATGGCGGCTACTCGACATACTACCTTGCAGGCGTTCACGAGGGTCGCTTCAAGGCCTTCATTGCACACTGCGGTATCTTCAACTTCGAGTCGATGTATGGTCATACCGAGGAGCTATTCTTCGTTACCAACGACTACGGTGGCCCATATTGGGATAAGACAAATGCCATTGCTCAGCGTTCATATGCCAACTCACCACACAAGAACGTGGCTAAGTGGGATAGCCCTATTATGATTATCACAGGCGAGAGGGACTACCGTATTCCTTACAGCCAGTCACTTGAGGCCTTCACCGCAGCACGTGTTCAGGGCATCGACGCTCGTCTGGTATCGTTCGAGAACGAGGCACACCAGGTATTCCAGCCACAGAACAGCATTGTGTGGAATAGAGAGTTCTTTAGCTGGTTGAACAAATACCTCAAGTAATTTCTTGTGATAGTGTCGCTACTGCGGCACATTCCATAAAGTAAGAGGTCTCGATGTACTATCCCGAGACCTCTTCTTTTGTGATGCACCACAGCCACAGCTAACCCCTTCTACAAGAAATACGAGGTTGTGGGGGGGTCTCCAGTATCCCCAGCATCCCCAGAGCAGGCCCCGCTTGCGGTTATCCCCATAATCCCCAGTGTTCCTTCTCCCCTCACACCTCGCAGTTTGTTTTTTCAGAAAAAATGTATATATTTGTAACCAAATATAGTTAGGGAACAACCGAATTTCAAATATTTAAACCATTAAAACTATGAGAATTAAACACTTACTGAGTTTTCTCTTAGCACTACCATTGCTATTTGTAGCTTGCGAAGAGAATAAACCTGTCGATGAGGTGAAGAACCCAACCATCGAACTTACAGCAGGTCAGGCAACCGAGTTTACTCTATCGTTCACAATCTCAACAACCGAGGCTACTGACGTAGCATGGTTGGCTATTGAGGCTTCTGAGGCTACACCTACCGCATCTGAGGTGCTTGCTAACGGTACTAAGGTTGAGGCTAACAAGAGCGTAGAGTGCAAGGCAACAGAGCTTGAGGACGGCACAGAGTACACTATCGTTGCTGCTGTTAAGAACTCTAAGGCTGTTGAGAAGAAGGAGATTAAGATGACTACCATTGCTGCAACCGAGCAGACTACACAGTTTAAGCGTAAGTCAGAGGCTGAGGTTGAGGTAACTGCCGATGGTGGCAAGGGCGAGATCGAGTACGAGATTATTAACCCTATCGAGGGCACCGAGGTTGAGGCTACAGCTGATGTTGTGTGGATTACTGTTACCGCTGGCGAGAAGATTGCTTACGTTGTTGAGGGTAACACCACTGAGGAGCCACGCGAGGGTAAGATTACAGCAACCTATGGCGACCTCTCGTTCGAGGTTAAGGTTAAGCAGGCTGGCAAAGAGCCAGTAGATAATCCTACAGAGGAGGTTAGCTTCACAGCAACAGTGTACGAGGTATTCTACTACGGCACTCAGTCCTCTGCAGCATACAACTATACGGTATACCTCTCGGACAATGGTCTTAACGAGAATGGCCACTACAAGCAGAACGGCACATACTACATGTTTGACATTTTCGCTGCCGACAGTGCCGAGAACAACAACTTCACGCTCCCTAACGGTAAGTACACAGCATCGGATACCTCTAACGCTGGCACCTTCGGCATTGGCGACTATGGTGCATGCATAAAGATTACTGATGGTGTTCCTACCTATTTGCTCTACACGCAGGGTACAGTAACCGTTAGCGATGGCAAGATCGAGGCTAGGATTATGGTTGAGGATGGCACCATCCACAACGTGGTATTCGAGGGCAACCTCCGCTTCGACGGTAATGAAGAGCCAGATCCAAACGAGCCATTGGAGGCTACA